>JAKDLH010000273.1 GCA_030452945.1 Microlunatus sp.
TCCTGCTCTCCACGACACTGCCCGCCCGTGTCAACCGCATCATCAACCTCGTCGTGGCATTGCCCTACATCCCCTTCTCGATGTACAACGCTTCGGGGGCGCCCGGGAACTACTGGCCCTTCTACGTCCTCTCCATCGGACTCGAGGTGCTGCTCCTGGCTTTCATCCTGCGCTCCGCCTGGGCCTGGCCACGCCGCACCGCATCACCGGCGACCCTGGCAGCCAGCCTCGCCAGCGAGCCACTCCGCACGCCTTCGCAGGCGTGACTGCCCGCCCCGCGCCCGACCATCCTTCGCTCGGCCCAGCCGCGGGCACGGTCACCTGCCTCAGCGTTCGGTGTTGAGCACTCGTCTCAAGCGGACAGACAATTGTGCTCCTGTTGAGCTCTCCGCTGATTCCGACCGCGGTTACCATCGCCGTCCTGCGGCACGGCCTGTACGACGTCCGGATCGTGCTATCGCTGGGTGGTCGTATACGCACTGCTCACTGCTGGCGTGATTGAGCCTTATGTGGGGCTGTTCGCCGGGCTTGGTCGAGTCGTCACCGTGATCATCATGGACCTCGCCACGCTGGACACCCGACGGGTTCAGCGCCACGGCCCGATCCTTGCCCGCGAGCGCGGAATCAGCCAGAACTGACTCATGTAGAGCCCTCCGTCGCTTGGATGCGCTGAGTCAGAAGGCGAGCTGCCTCGCTTCGGCAGGATCGGCTCGGTGAACTCGGCAGCCAATTTGGCCTTGGCGGCGGCGGGGCCACCGCGCAGTCCCGGTAGCCGAAGCCTCAAAAAAGAACGTGCCGGCGGACGGTCTATGTATGAGGCCTGGCGCATAATCGGCGGACTGTCATACTTGGATGACTTCGACGCCGTTAACGCCGTGCAGCGGGGCGAAGTCATCGTCCTGCGTGACCACGGGGAGGTCATGGGCGGCCGCCGTTGCAGCGATCCATAGATCGTTGACGTTGATGCGGCGGCCGGTTAATGCGAGGTGGACCCGCAGGCGAGCCCATTCGGCGGCAACCTCGCCGTCGATGGGAAGCATCTCGATGTCGAAGGTGGACTCCAAGGTGGCCAGTCGTCGCGCGCGGACGTCGGTGTCGGGTGCAACCAAGGCTCCCGCCTGTAGCTCCGCGATCGTCACCGGACAGATCACGCTGAAGTCGGGAAGCATCCGGCCGTCGAGTGGCCGGCCCGACTCAACAGCAATGAACACGCTCGTATCAAGAAGCCCCCTCGCGGGCGGCGGCGTCATCGGATGGGGCCGAGATCATCGGTTGTGTCCCCGGCCAGCCCGGCCAAGTCGTGGCGAAGACCGGAGTCGGCCTGCGAGCAATCGAGGCGCCGGATGAGTTCTGCACGCGGAATCGGTCGGCGACGCTGCGACCGCACTGGTGTCAGCTCGGCCACTGGGCGTCCCCGCGAGGTGATCGTCACCTGCTCACCGGCCTGCACTCGGCGCAGTACGTCGGCGGTGTGGTTGCGCAGTTCCCTCGCCGCGATCTCGGTCATGCGACAAACGTAGCAGTGATGTAGCAAGAAGACGTCGAGCCCATCACCGGCGTCGGGTCGAGTGTTCTGGCGTTGCGGGCCATGCGAGCCATGGGGATGCCCCCAACGCCAGATCGCCGAAACGCTCAGCGTCACGCAACCTGCGGTGAGTCAGCAGCTTCGTCACCCCCCGAGTTGGGCGCCGCGCATCCAGAAGTTTCGGTAGTTGCTGCGGCACCGGTTCTGAAGGCGATCGCCGCCGACCAGGGGTACCGGCAGGTGGCGGTCTTCGGGTCGGTCGCCAGGGGCGATGCGCGACAGGACTCCGACATCGATCCGCTTGTGGAGACGCCGGAGGGAGTATCGTCATTCGATTTCATCCGCTTCCAGCAGTTCATCGAGGAGCTCCTGGGCCGCCCGGTCGACCTCGTCGACTACGGCGGGCTCGACCGACGGCTTGACAATGACATCCGCCGTGAGGCCGCGTTGCTGTGATGGATCGCAGGGCCGCTAAGGAACTGTTGCACGTCCGAAACTGGCTCGATCGCGTCGCCGTGATCGTCACCCGGGGCCGGGATGCCTACCTCGATGACCTCATCCTGCAAGAGGCTGGCGACTCGCTCATGATGAAGCTCGGCGAGGCCGCGAATCGGCTGGCGAGGCTCGACATGCTGGCGCCGGATGGCGTCGATTGGGCGCTGGCCGTTGCAAACCAAAACTTCATCATCCACCAGTACGAGCAGACTAATCGAGCGATGACCTGGCGGACGCTGGCGGTCGACCTGTCCGGCTGGGCATCATCGCTCCGCCGAACCACCCGGCATCGCCCGTGTCGGCCATCTGGTCGACAAGCGCCTCAGCGAGCGATGCCAGGACCGTGCAAACAGGCAACAAACCCACAAACAATCTGTAGGTTCTCGCGCGACCTGTCGTCGGCAATGTGTCGCTGACCAGGAGGACGACAGATCGGGCGGTGCCCGCCGATCCTCATCATCTTGTCGGTTTCCTCATTCCACGGCTTGAAGTGTTCGATTTCTTGCGGTCAGTCCTGGTCCGTCGTGGTCGCCGTGAGGGGACCCTTCAGCGGGAACGCCGGAAGTCGTAGCGGCTCACCTTTTCAACCAGGAGAGGATGGGTTGATGGCTACTACTTTGTCGGTCTTCACCTTGTACCGCGATCCCGCTGCAGCCGTCCGGTGGCTCGTCGACGCCTTCGGGTTCGAGGTGATTTTCCAGTTCGGAGCCGAGGAGAACACCGTCGATCACGCCGAACTGCGACTGGGAGACGCAGTCGTCGTGGTCCAAGCAGCGGCGGACGGTCAAGAGTCCTCCCCGGTCATCGAGACCTCGACAAACCGTGCACCAGTGTTGTGTCTGGACGATGAAGCAGCGGTAGATGCGCTATACCAGCGGGCCGCAGCCGCCGGGGCGGTAACCCTGCGTGAGCCGGAGACCACGGAGTGGGGCAATCACCGGTTCGAGGTGCTCGACCCCGAAGGTCACCAGTGGTCCATCGGGAGCTACCGCCCCGGTCAGTCCTGGTGACCGTTTGGCCCGCCGGGCACACCCGGCTACGACGACGGTGCGGTCGACCGGACCATCGCCATAGGGGACCTTTCACTGAGAACGGCGTGCAACCGAGCGGGCTAGGTGCAGTGTTGAGCCATGGGCTCGTGGAGTAAGGGCACGAGCGGACTCGTGATCCTGCCCGACGGTCGCCGGGTGCGCGGCCGGGGACTCCGTTACGGACGCCCTGCCGAGGACTTGCGGCCGGAGCTCGGGGTGTACCTCAGTGCCCAATCTCCGGCGCCGGAGGCTTGGGAATCGGTGTGGGTCTGCTGGGCGGACTTTGCGCTGCCACGTCACAGAGCTGAGGCGGTTGATGCGTTGCGCTATGTGCACGGCGAGGCTGCGACCCGACGGGTGGAGATTGCGTGCCGCGGCGGGGTCGGTCGCACGGGGACGGCGATCGCGCTTCTTGCTCGATTAGCGGGTGTCCCTGGGTCTGAAGCGGTCGCCTGGTCTCGAACCCACTACCGAGCTGGAGCGGTTGAGACGCCGTGGCAACGCAGGTTCGTCGCCGGTGTTGACCTCGACCGCTGAGCGACCGTTGTGTGAAAACGAGGTGTGCTGCGGCACCGAATTTCCTGCCCGTCACGGGGTTGTCCGAGCAGTGTAGGTGTCGATTGCCCAGATCTGCAGGAGCGCGGCGATCTGCATGGAGAGCCCGAACTGTTGGTCATTGACGGTGATGACGGCCACTACACCGCCGGGAATCTTGGTGCGGACGGTGTGGTCGGAGCCGCTCATGACGGCGTAGCCGTGTCCGTGCTGGAAGCCGGATAACTGTCGCCAGGCGGCGATGGTGCTGTGCTGGACCAACGGTTCGGCTTCCTTGATGTGCCGGAGCTTGCGCAGCTCGTCGATCAGGGTGATTCGTTGGGAAGCCTGGGCCCATTTAACGCCAATCCCTTCGGCGTCGCGGCGGAAGCTGGTGCTGGATCGCGAGATCGGTGACTGCATGCTTTGCCGTTGGTCTTCGGTGAGGTTCGGAATCTTGATCAGCTCTCTGATCCAGTTCTCGCTTTGTCGGTTATCTTCGACCGCAACCCGGAGGCCCCGAAGAAGTCGTTGCACGCTGTCCTGGGGCTCAAGGATCCAGAGGGCGTAGAACGCGGCTTCGAACGCGGGCCGGATGAGGTTATAGGGCGCCCACGGGGTGGCGCCCTTCTGGATGAGCGCGAAGACGGCGTGGTAGTTCTCGACGGCAACCTCAATGAGTTGGTTGGCCAGGATGTATGTGCGGTTGCCGGCCGGTTTCGCTTCGTCGAACAGACGATCGCTGAACTGTGCCGTGCGGCCGTGGTGATGCTCCTCTGCCCGCTGGAGCTGATGCATCCGCTGATCGAGGACCTGATTGATCTGCGGGAGGTTGCCGAGGTCGAGGGCTTCGGGGTTGTCGTCGTTCACAGCAGGACCCTATGGAGAGGTCCGTAGGAGGACCGGCCTACGAACAGAAGATCGCTAGCGGCGGGTGTCTCACACGTGACGCTCAACCACGGTCCAGCGAGGCATCGGTATCACTTTGGCTCCGTCGAACTGATGCTCGGCCGATGCTTGCGCCGCCGTGCCCTAGTTCAGGTTCGGCGGCGACGATGCGGGTGATGGCTCGGTCGGCAGCTGCGGCGACGCGCTAATTGGGGTCGTCGTTGCGGAGCCGTTCCAAGACCCGGAGCAGGTCTCCGAGGTGGTGCTTGGCCGCGGCCTTGGCGGCCATCTCACGAACCCGCCAAGCAGAGTCATCCAGCGCCTTCTTCACTGCTGGTGT
>JAKDLH010000274.1 GCA_030452945.1 Microlunatus sp.
CGACGGTGATCGGCAGCGTCGAGGAGTAGCCGTACACGGTGTTGGCGGCCGAGTCCCCGACCAGCAGGGCCCAGACGCCGGCCTGCTCGAACAGCGCGGCGGTGTAGGTGTCGTAGCTGGTGAGCATCGCCCATCGGACGCCTTCGTCCTTGGCCCGTCGTAGGTCTGGAATTCGGATCCGGCGAGCACGTGGCTGCTCGCCGTTCGGGATCGAGTGTTCGGTCATCGCGGCGTGCTCACCCTCTCGTCGCGGAGTCCAGGATCACGCCAGGGAGCGCCTCCGCGGGATCGGTGCCCGCGCCGTCAGCCGCCTCCATCAAGTCCTCGTCCAGAATCAACGAGCCGATGTGGTGCACGTTGCCCTGAGTGATAGTCGCTCGGTGGATCTTCGACTTGAACATGGTCCGCAGCACCTCGGTTCACCTCCTCCGATGCGCGCCCGGTTCGCTGGCCGGGAACGCCGATCTCGAGCCTGACGCTGTCGAACGTAACGCATCTTCGTCGGCGACCATTCCGACACCGGAGGCTGACCGTTCCGCACCGAAGGCGGGATGGCGGGTTCAGGCCACCGGCGCCGGCCGGGTGGTGACGATGTGCTCGATGATCGCAGTGGTGGAGACCGACGGCGTGCGCGGCAGATAGACGACATCGCACAGGTCGGAGACGAAGTCGAACTTGCCGGACCAGTCATCACCCATCACCAAGACGTCAGCGCCGAACTGGGTGATGTAGTCCCGCTTGAGCTCCAGGCTCTCCTCGACGAACACCGCATCGACGACCTTCAGGTTCGACACCATCTCCACCCGCTCACTCTGGCTGAAGACCGGGTTGCGACCCTTCTTGGAGAAGTTGAGGGCGTCGGAGGAAACACCGACGACCAACTGGTCGCCGTGCGCGGCGGCTCGGTTCAGTACCCGGATGTGTCCCACGTGCAACACATCGAAGGTGCCGAACGTGATCACCGTCTTGGCTGCCATCTGCGCCCCTCGCCGATTCGATGCGGGTGCCATCACCCGGCTGCACGGGTCACCCTAGGGGTGGTTACGGGCTGCGCCCGGTAGCCGGACAGAGTGTGGCCCACCTGACCGGCGGGGACAGGTGGGCCACGTTCTTGGGGTGCGACGCAGAGTCGCTTCGGGGATGGACTGGACTACCGGGTGACGTCCTCGCCCGCCTGCTTGACGTCCCCCTTGACCTGCTCGGCCTTGCCCGAAGCCTGGTCGGCGACTCCCTCCGCCTGGAGGTCACGGTTGTCGGTCGCGTCGCCGACCTTCTCCTTGACCTTGCCCTTCAGCTCGTCGGCCTTGCCGCCGGCCTTGTCAGATGCACTCATAGCGACCTCTCTCTGGTCCGCCCGGTCTCACTACCATGTGTAGGAGAAGAATGCGGACGATCGACTGGCTCAATGCTAACGGATCTAGTTTACATTGTAAATAGCAAATCGGGGAGCCGGCGAACGTAGATCGCGAGGATAGTGGAGATGGATGAACAGACCGACGAACAGTGGAGTCCGGATGGATCGGCGGACGTCGTCGACATCACCTCACCGGCCACGCCACGCCGTCCGCTGGATCAGATGCGCATCCTGCGCGCCGCGGTCGACTTTATCGACGAGAATGGGCTGCCCAAGCTGACCATGCGGCGCCTCGGTGGTTACCTCGGTGTCGAGGCCATGGCCTTGTATCGATACGTGCCGGGACGGGAGAGACTGCTCGACGGGGTGGTCGAGGTGGTGATGGACGAGTTCTACACCACCACCGCTGCGGTGGGACGATCCACCAGCTGGCCGGAGTTCCTACAGATGAACGCCCACGCGGTCCGGGAGCTGGCCCTGCGTCATCCACGGATCTTCCCGCTCGTCGCGACCCGACCGGCTGCGGCCCCGTGGTTGCGGCCGCCGCTGCGGAGTCTGCGGTGGGTCGAGGGCTTTCTGGAGGGACTGCGGGCGTACGGCTTCAGCCCGGCGGCCTGTGTGCAGATCTACCGGTCCTTCGCCACCTTTCTGCTCGGAGCTCTGCAGCTGGAGGTGGGGACCCTGGAGCAGACAGGAGCCTCGGATCGCGACCGGGTGAACCTGGCCTTCATCGAGAGCGACGACCTGTCGTCCTACCCGATGATCACTCAGATGTCGGAGGAGCTGAAGGACGGGGGGTTCGAACAGGACTTCGAGGACGCGTTGGAGGACCTGATCGGGCGGGTCGGGGTGCTGCGGTCGTGATCGTGGAAACTACGGCGCCGGGAAGACAACATGGAGCGCGCCGGGAACGATCTCCGCGACCAGGCTGGTGAACTCGCCCTCCACGTCGCCGTCCAGCTGGTAGCTGTCGGGCTCCTTCAGTACCACCTCGATGCGTTTGCCCTGCCGCAGTTCCAGCGCGTCGTCCTTGCGTTGGCGCCGGATCAGCATCCGGCCGACGATCTTCAGCCAGTCGCGCAGCCGCCGAGGTGAGGCCACCATGACGTCGAGCAGTCCATCGTCATAGCGCGCCCCCGGAATCAGGTCGACGTTGGGCGGGATGCCACCCACGTTGCCGACCAGCACCATGATCGCCTTGCGGTGATGGACGCGCTGCCCGTCCACGTGGATCCGCACCGACATCGGCAGCCGACCGATGGCCTTGCCGGCGGCCATCAAGTACGCGGCGGTACCGAAGGTCTTCTTCAGCTCGGGCCGGACCTCATCCATGATCATCGCATCCAATCCGGCGCCGGCCATCACGGCGAAGTGCTGAGAGTGGCGCCCGTCGATTGTGATCTTGACCAGGTCAATCGGCCGCGGCCGGCCGGTGGCGGCCACCTCGATCGCGGACTGCTCTCGACGGGGCAAGCCAAGATTGTAGGCGAGCAGGTTGGCGGTGCCGGCGGGCACGATCCCCAGCGGGATCCCGGAGCCGGCCAGTCCGTCGGCGACCGCGCGGACCGTCCCGTCCCCGCCGGCCACGATCACCCGGTCCGCGGCGTAGCGCACGGCCTCGGCCGCCCGGCCCTGCCCCGGATCGTCCTCACTGGTCTGGAGCCACGTGACTTCAGTCCAACCGGCCGCCGCCAGGGCCGACTCGGCTCGCTCCCGGAAGGTGTCACTCACCTTGACCGGGTTGAAGATCACGACGCAATGAGTCTCGGCAGGGGTCCGATGAGTTGCGGGGCGGGTCTCCGGAGGCATCTCAGCAGTGTCGCAGAATAGAGAGGTGCACAACCCGTTCGCCAGTTTCACCCTCGACGACCTGCGTGGGCGAGCCACCCTGAAGTGGCAGGCCTACCCGACCGACGTGCTGCCGCTGTGGGTGGCAGAGATGGATACCTTGCTCGCCGAGCCCGTCCGCGACGCGGTGCTGAGCGCGGTCGAGCGAGGTGAGGTCGGCTATCCCTGGGGTCGCGGATACCCGGACGCACTTGCTCGGTTCGCGGCGGCCGAGTGGGGCTGGTCGGTCGACGCCGGGGTGATGCGGCACACGACCGACGTGATGACCGGCCTGGCGAACCTGGTGCGCATCGTCACCTCCGCCGACGGGACCCTGGTGATCACCGTGCCGGTCTACCCGCCTTTCCTCGACCTGCCGGCGATCACCGAACGATCCCACCTGTTCGTGCCGATGACCGCGGCCGGGCGACTTGACCTACCGGGACTGGCAACCGCGTTCGCTGAGTGTCGACGGCTTGGGTCGGCTCCGACGCTGGTGCTGGCCAACCCGTACAACCCGACCGGGACGGCGCACACCCGGGCCGAGTTGGAAGCAGTGGCCGGTCTGGCCGTGGAGTACGACGTCCGGGTGATCGTGGACGAGATCCACGCTCCACTGGTGTACGCGCCGGCCGCCTTCACCCCCTACCTGAGCGTGCCGGAATCGGAGGACGCGTACGCGGTGCACTCCGCGTCCAAGGCCTTCAACCTGGCCGGCCTCAAGGCGGCGCTGATCGTGCCGGGGCCGCGGGCCGTCGACGAGATCACCGCGAGGCTGCCGAGCAGTGTCGACCACGGTGCGAGTTCGACCGGGGTCCTGGCCCACACGGTGGCTTTGACCGAGGGGGGAGACTGGCTGGCCGCACACCGCGCCGGGCTGGTCGAGAACCGCGCGTTGCTGGGCGAGTGGCTGGCCGAGATGCTGCCCGAGGTCCGTTGGCGCCGACCAGAAGCCACCTATCTGGCCTGGCTGGACTGCCGGCAGTACGATCTCGGCGCCGACCCGGCGGCGGCGTTCCTGGAGCGCGGGCGGGTGGCGGTGAACAGTGGTCTCGACTTCGGACCCGGTGGTGCGGGTCACGTCCGGCTCAACTTCGCGACCGCTCCCAACATTCTGCGGGAGGCATTGGCGCGCATCCAGGCTACGGTCCAGCGGTGAACACGTGGGTATGAGCAGCAAAATCCTGGCCGCTGCCGTGGCCGCCGGACTTGTTGCGGTCGGCGGTCGGATGAGTTTCGGATCCCGCTCGCAGGTCTTCGGTCCGTTCCCCTACGAGGGGCGTACCGGCCGATGGGAGTTGGCGCTCACCTTCGACGACGGCCCGAACGAGCCCTGGACGTCGATGATCTTGGACACTCTCGGTGAGCACAACGTCCCCGGCACCTTCTTCCAGGTCGGTCGCTGCGCCGAACGGCACCCAGCGACCACCCGCCGGGTGGTCGAGGAAGGGCACGTGCTCGGCAACCACAGCTACAGCCACCGGCTGGGCAGCTATCTGCGCGACCCGGACGCCACCTCAGAGGTGATCCTGGGCCGGACCGTGCTCGCCGAGATCGCCGGGGTGGCGCCGCGGCTCTACCGGCCGCCGTGGCTGTGTCACTGGCCCTGGGTGCTGCG
>JAKDLH010000275.1 GCA_030452945.1 Microlunatus sp.
GGGTTGTCCTCGGTGTCGGTGTCGTCGGGCGGGAAGATCGACTCGTCCTCACCGGCGGAACCACCCTCCTCGCCAGCGGCCGACGACCAGAGCAGCGACCCGGCGCCGGACAACGACGCCGAATCCGTGGCGTCCGCTGGCGAGGAGGATGGTTCCGCCGGTGAGGACGAGTCGATCTTCCCGACCGACGACACCGACACCGAGGACAACCCGCCGACCAGTGAGACCCCGCGGCTCGACGCGCTGCTCGGGAGCGAGCAGCGCTAGTAGCCCGTCCCGCGGGCGAGTCCCCAGCACTGTCCGCAGATCGCGTTTGCGTAAGAATCTCCGCCGGTCGTTGAACGCGGAGTCGTTAGGCCCTAGGGTCGTGCGACACGCGCACCAGTGCGTTCCACCACCGGCAGAATTTTGGCATCAGCAAGCAGGGGGCAACCGATGACGACGACGCGGGCGACCGCCGTAGACAAATCCAGCGGCGACGAGGCGCGTCCCGTCGTGGACGTGTCCACCCTGGCGGTGCGGGACGGGGAGGATCCCTGGACCACCGACGAGCTCGACGAGGTCCGCGCCACCCTGGATCAAGACATCGAACGCTTCGCCCACCAAGTGGAGGTATCGGAGGCGGAGCTGGTCGGCCTGCTCCACGACGGCAATGAGGGGGCCGGACGTGACTCCGCCGACGTCGGCTCGGCCAACTTCGAACGGGACGCGGAGATCTCCCTGGCCAACAACGCCCGGGAGATGCTCGACCAGTCCCGGCTCGCCGTGCGGCACATCGAACGCGGCACCTACGGCCAATGCGACAACTGTGGCCAGCCGATCGGCAAGGGACGGTTGATGGTCTTCCCGCGGGCGACCCTGTGTGTCACTTGCAAGCAGCGGGAGGAGCGCCGTAGCTGAAGGCGCTCCGTCCGTCGGGCACCGTCGGCGGATGAAGATCATCTTCGCGGGGGTGGCGCTCGGCTGCCTGCTGCTCGATCAACTGACCAAGATCGCCGCGGTTCGGTTCCTGGACCCCCAGGAGCCTCCGGTCCTGCTGCGTGGCCTGCTGACGCTGCGGCTGATCCGTAACCCTGGTGCGGCGTTCAGCCTCGGGGAGAACCTCACGATCGCGTTCGCGCTGCTGGCCGTGGTGGTGATCACGTTCGTCGGAGTCCGGCTGGTGCCCCGCGTGAACCATCCCGGTTGGGCGGTCGCGCTGGGTCTGCTCGTCGCGGGCGTGAGTGGCAACCTGATGGACCGGATCTTCCGAGCGCCGGGTTTCCTGCGTGGCCACGTGGTCGACTTCTTCCAGCTGCCGCACTTCGCGATCTTCAACATCGCGGACATCTGCATCACCAGCGCCGCGGCGATGATCATGGTGCTGGCCGTGATCAAGAACGTGGGACTCGATGGGCACCGCTACGCTCGGCGCGACGTGAGCGAATCCGAGCAGGGCCGAGCCGAGGACCGCGATCCCACCGCCCAGCCGGACGGGGAACGCTGACGTGGGGGCTGGCCGGGTGCTGCTCGTGCCGGAGGGGCTGGATGGCGAGCGGGTCGATGCCGCCGTGGCCCGTCTGCTGGGGCTGTCTCGCAGTCGGGTCGCCGACCTGATCGCCGAAGGATCGGTGCTGCTCGATGGAGACACGGTGACGAAGTCCGACCGGGTTCGGACCGGGGCGATGCTTGAAGTCGCGCTGAGCGAACCCTGGGCGGCACAGATCGAGCCGGTAAAGGCACCGGGTCTGACGATCGTCTACGACGACGACGACATCGTGGTCATCGACAAGCCGGTAGGGGTGGCCGCACATCCCAGCGTGGGTTGGTCGGGACCCTCGGTCTTGGGGCACCGGGCCGCGGCTGGTTTTCCAAGCTCCACGGCCGGGGTGCCCGAACGGCAGGGGATCGTGCAGCGTCTCGACGTGGGCACCTCCGGTTTGATGGTGGTGGCCAAAAGCGAGATCGCCTACACGATGCTGAAGCGCGCGTTTCGCTCGCGTACGGTCGACAAGACCTACCACGCGCTCGTGCAAGGCCACCCCGATCCGTTCGTCGGCACCATCGACGCTCCGATCGGACGGCATCCGAGCGCGGAGTACAAGATGGCCGTCACTGCCTCGGGGCGAGCGAGCATCACCCACTACGACACCGTGCAGGCGTTCGTCGGAACCACGCTGCTCGAGGTTCACCTGGAGACCGGCCGGACCCACCAGATCCGGGTCCACCTGGCCGCGATCCACCATCCCTGCGTGGGCGACCCCATGTACGGCGCGGACCCGGTCCTGGCTGCCCGACTCGGGCTGGAGCGGCAATGGCTGCATGCGGTGCGGCTCGGGTTCACCCATCCGGTGCGCGGGGAGTACGTCACCTTCACCGCAAGCTACCCCGGCGACTTGCAGCGCGCCCTCGATCAGTTGCGGGCCTAACCGGACTCCGTACGCCGCGGCGCAAGCGAGATGGGTCACGACAGTCACGGTGGCTTTCTGTAGTGTCGCCCCGTGCGTAGAGCAAACATCGTGTGCACTCTCGGTCCGTCCTCGTCCACGCCCGAGCGGCTGATCGAGCTGGTGCGGGCCGGCATGGATGTCGCCCGGCTGAACATGAGTCATGGCGACTACTCCGATCATGAGCAGAACCTGGCCAGTGTGCGGGCCGCGTCGGTGAGCGTCGGGAGGACGGTCGGTGTGCTGGCCGATCTCCAGGGACCCAAAATCCGCCTCGGCCGCTTTGCCGACGGCAAGGAGGTGTTGCAGGACGGGGCCAGGTTCACCATCACGATCGACGACATCTCCGGTTCCGTCGACCGGTGCTCCACCACGTACAAGGGTCTGCCGAGCGATGTGAAGGCCGGCGACACCATTTTGATCGACGACGGCCGGCTGGAGTTGGAAGCGGTTGAGGTGACCGAGACCGACGTGGTCACCAAGGTCGTGGTCGGCGGAGAGGTGAGCAACAACAAGGGCATCAACCTGCCCGGTGTCGCGGTCAGCGTGCCCGCCATGAGTGAGAAGGACATCGCCGATCTGCGCTGGGCTTTGCGCGCCGGCGTCGACATGGTCGCGTTGTCGTTCGTCCGCAGCGCGGCCGACGCCGACATCGTGCATCAGGTGATGGACGAGGAGGGCAAGCGCCTGCCCGTGATCGCCAAGCTGGAGAAGCCGCAGGCCATCGACAACCTGGAGGAGATCATCGACGCCTTCGACGGGTTCATGGTCGCTCGCGGCGACCTGGGGGTGGAACTCCCGCTCGAGGTGGTGCCGCTGGTGCAGAAGCAGATCGTGACTGCTGCTCGGCGGTGGGCCAAGCCGGTCATCGTAGCCACCCAGATGCTCGACTCGATGATCTCGGCACCCCGGCCGACCCGGGCCGAGGCTTCCGACGTGGCCAATGCGATTCTCGATGGTGCCGACGCCGTGATGCTGTCCGGTGAAACCAGCGTGGGTGACTATCCGGTGCTGACGGTGGAGACCATGGCCCGGATCGTGGCGAACACCGAGGACCACGGTCTGGAGCAGATGCAGAACATCGAGTGGCACCCGCACACCACCAGCGGGGTGGTGACCAAGGCCGCGACCGAGATCGCTCATGGGGTGGGCGCCAAGTTCTTGGTCGCGTTCACCCACTCCGGTGACTCCGCGCTGCGCCTGGCCCGGTTGCGCTCCGCCATCCCCATTCTGGCCTTCACCCCGATCGAGCAGACGCTGGCGGCGCTCACACTGGCCTGGGGAGTGGAGTCGTTCCTGGTCCCGATGGTCTCGCACACCGACGACATGATCCGTCAGGTCGACAAGGCCCTCACCGAAAGTGGCTACATCGCTGAGGGGGAGCGGGTCGTGATCGTGGCCGGTTCCCCTCCCGGCATCGCCGGGCACACCAACATGATCCGGGTCCGCCGCATCGGTGCCCCGCTGTAGCGCTTGGCGCTGATCGGGCGCGATGCGGCGAACGTGCGTAGTATCGTTCGACCCCGCGGCACAACGCCGCGGCTGCTCCGGCCGGGGTGGCGGAATGGTATACGCGGACGGCTCAAACCCGTCTGTCCGCAAGGACATAGGGGTTCGACTCCCCTTCCCGGCACCGACCTGGGCCGTTCTCTGCCCTGAACGCGTGGGACAGGCCCCGCCACCGCCGGGAGTGATTTGTCGGCCGGACGTGGCTACTACAGTGAGTTCGTGAGTGAAGACGAAGCCGCAGACGGCAGAACCGTCGGGGCGACCCGTGTGGTCGTCGCCGAGGATGAGGTGTTGATCCGCCTCGACCTGGTCGAGATGCTGACCGAAGAAGGCTACGAGGTGGTCGGCCAAGCAGGCGACGGGGAGACCGCGGTGACGCTGACGACCGACCTGCGGCCGGACCTGGTCGTGATGGACGTGAAGATGCCGAAGCTCGACGGCATCAGCGCTGCCGAACGCATCGCGATCGATCGGATCGCGCCGGTGGTGATGCTGACGGCGTTCAGCCAGCGTGAACTCGTGGACCGGGCTCGGCGGGCCGGGGCGATGGCCTACGTGGTGAAGCCGTTCGGCAAGACCGACCTGATCCCGGCCATCGAGATCGCCCGAGCGCGTTTCGCCGAGATCACCGCGGTCGAGGCCGAGGTCGAGGACCTGTCCGAGCGGCTGGAGTCCCGCAAGGCTGTCGACCGCGCCAAGGCGCTGCTGCAGACCGGGCTGGGGCTGACCGAGCCCGAGGCCTTTCGGTGGATCCAGAAGACGGCCATGGACCTGCGCAAGTCGATGCGGGAGGTCGCCGAGGGGGTCATCGAGCACGGCGCGGGCGCCACCGCGACGTAGTA
>JAKDLH010000026.1 GCA_030452945.1 Microlunatus sp.
GCCTCACCACCAACCGCGACCGGCTCGAAGGCGAGCAGGACCGCCTCATGCAGGCCCACTACGCCGACGCCATCCCGCTGACCGTGCTCAAGCGCGAGCAGGATCGGGTCGTCGCCGAACTCGACCAGGTGACCCGACGTATCGACGCCCACTTCGGCGACTACGCCGACGCCCGCGCTCACCTCGACGACGCCCTCGGGCTCCTCGCCAACTGCGCCGACATCTACGCCCGCTGCGACGACACCAACCGGCGGCTATGCAATCAGGCGTTCTTCACGAAGGTCTACATCGACGAGGAGAATGAGCTCCGCGTCGAGCACAACCGACCCTTCGAAATGCTGCTCGACCCGCAAGTCAACGCCAACGCACTGACCTGGGCCGCAGATGCGAACAAGGCCCGAACCCCCACCAATGTTTCCATTGGCAAGGGTTCGAGCCTTGTGCCGTGGGTGGAGCTAAGGGGATTCGAACCCCTGACCTCTTCCATGCCATGGAAGCGCGCTACCAACTGCGCCATAGCCCCGTTGGCTGTCTCCGGATTCCGGCTAGCCCCGGCCCCGAACAGCCTGACCGATCCTACAGGCTGGCGGTACGGCGATGAAATCGCACCCGTCGCTGCTCCCCTCAGCCTGTCAGGTCGTGGTCGCCGACGAGCGCTCGCGCTTCTTCCACCACTGGTAGGCCAACGAGACGATCAAGGCTCCGACGATCGAGCCGACCAGGCCACTCGGCCGCAGCTGGATGCCGTCGCCGGCCAGGAAGCTGCTCAACAGTCCACCGACGAATGACCCGATCAAACCGGTGACCAGGGCCATCGTCCAGTTGATCTTCCAACCTGACGTGCCCAGGATCAGCTGAGCGACGGCACCGGCGACCAGGCCGAACACGAGAAGTCCGAGAATCAACACGCTGAGCAGCATAGGCTCTTTCAGCCGATGCCGAGGTCATCCTCCACGTGGCGTCGCCGACCAGCGAGCGCCCCGGCGACCGCCTGCGGGATCAGCAGCGCGATCATCAGACCCAGCGCGAGGCTCCAACCGCCGGTCGCTCCGTACAGGGCTCCGACCACGATCGGTCCTGGGATCGAGATCAGATACCCGACACTCTGCCCGAACGAGGACAGACCGACCACACCGGCGGCGCTCCGGGTGCGGAACACGATGATCGCCAGGGTGAGCGGGAACACCCCCTGGGCTACCCCCATCACCACCACCCACAGCCACGGAAGCGTGGTCGGCAGAAACCACATCCCGAGGTAGCCCACCACCCCGAGCGCGGTCAGACCCACGGCCAGCCCGCTCTGACTCCGCATCCGCGCGGCCAGGGTCGGCACGACGAAGGCGGTCGGCACCCCCACGGCCGGAATCAACGCCAGCAGCACTCCGGCATACGTCGCCGACAGTCCCGCGTCGCGGTAGATCTGCGGCACCCAGCCCATCGTCACGTACGCCTGCGTGGACTGCATGCCGAACAGGATGGCCACTGCCCACGCCGTACGACTTCGGCGGATCGCCAGCCCGCCGCGTCTCGCCCCCACCAGACGTCCACCGGCTCGCTGTCGGATCCAGCGCGCCACTCCCATCCACAGCAGCACCGTTCCGGCAGCGGGGATCGCCCAGGCGGCCAGACCCCAGCGCCAGTTGCCGCCCAGGGCCTCGGTGAGGGGCACGGTGGTCGCGGCCGCCACCGCGGCGCCCAGGGTGAGCCCCATCGAGTAGACGCCGGTCGCGGATCCGACCCGGTTCGGGAAGGCCCGTCGCACCACCACGGGCATCATGATGTTGGCGACCCCGATCCCGCCCAGCGCCAAACAGCTGACCAGGACGAACGTCGCCGTGCCCGGCATGAAGGGGCGCAGAGCCAAGCCCAGCGTCACTGCTGCCAACGCGATCCACACCAGTCGGCTGGGGAACGTCTTGGTCAGCATCCTCGGCGCCAACGCGCCAAAGGCGACGAAACAAACAGCCGGCAGGGCGGTCAGTAGTCCCGCCACGGTGGCGCTCATGTCCAGCCCGGCGCGGATCTCCTCCAGCACCGGACCCACGCTGGTCACCGCCGGGCGCAGGTTGAACGCCGCGAGGACCAGCGCCGCCATGATGATCGCGCCGGCCAGCGGACTGAGGGCGACCCGGTCGTCCGACGCGCGCTCGTCCGGCGGGTCTGGCGCGTCCGGCGCGTCCGGCGCGTCCGGCGCGACCGGCGAGTCGCCGGTGCTACTCACGTCCGCGGCGCGGTCACGTTGTAGTCGGTAATCCGCCAGTAGTCACCGCGGTGGTGACGCTCTACGCCAATCCAGCCGCAGTTGTGCAGTCCGCCCAGCCGATGCCAGGTTTGGAGCGGAAATCGGACCAGCCGGCAGACCCCGGCCCGGGCCGCGAGCCCGTGCATGACCACCACGACGGTCGATCCGGCGGCGGCGTCGAGACCAATCTCGTCCAACGCCGCACCGGCTCGGTTGCCGACCTCGGCCACGGTCTCGCCGGTGGCGGAGCGCCGTACGTCCTCACCGGCCAGGTAGCGCCGGGCCAGGTCGGGATCCATCACCGACAGTGCCTCCTCGATCGTCAAGCCCTCCCAGGAGCCGACGTGGATCTCTCGCAGTCGCGGATCGGTGCTCACCGCCAGACCGCAGCGCTGGGCCAGCGGTGCGGCGGTCTGTCGGGCCCGAGTCAAGTCGGAGGAGACGATGGCCGACGGCGCGAGTTCGGCGAGCGCGGCGGCGGCGCGACCAGCCTGGGCCACACCGGTCTCGTCCAGCGGCAGGTCGGCCTGACCCTGGAACCGGCCGCTCGCGTTCCACGCCGTCCGGCCGTGCCGGAGCACGACCAGCTGGGCGGCGGTCATCTCCGCTCGTCGACGAGCAGCGGGATGGTCGGACAGTCGTGCCAAAGCCGCTCCAGCGCGTACAGGCGACGCTCGTCGCTGTGCTGCACGTGGACGACGAGATCGAGGTAATCCAGCAGCACCCAGCGTCGCTCCCGGTCGCCCTCCCGACGGACCGGTTTGGCGTCCAGTTCGCGCAGCGCCTCCTCGATGCCGTCGACGACCGAGCCGACCTGGCGTTCGTTGGCGGCGCTGACGACGAGGAAGACGTCGGTGATGACCAGCTGCTCGGAGACGTCGAAGGCGACGGGATCGGTACCCAGCTTGTCGGTCGCGGCAGCGGCGGCGGCCTGGGTCAGCTGGACGGCACGGTCGGTAGCGGTCACGTAACTCTTTCCGGGTCGATCAGGTCGGGCTCACGTCAGGTCGCCCGAGGTCTAAGTAGAGACCGCGTTTGGCGATGTACTGCACGATCCCCTCCGGCACCAGATACCACAGCGGCTCACGCGCGGTCACTCGTTCGCGGCACCCCGTCGACGAGATGGCCAGGGCCGGAACCTCCATCAGCGTAATGCGTTCCGACGGCAGCTCCGCTATGGCCGGCGAGTTGAGCTCGACCCCCGGACGCGTGCAGCCGACGAAATGGGCCAGGTCGAAGACGTCGCTGACGTCACGCCAGGTGAGGATTTGGGCCAGCGCGTCCGCACCGGTGATGAAGAACAGGTCGACGTCTTCGCCCCGCTCCTCCCGCAGGTCGCGGAGGGTGTCGACGGTGTAGGTCGGGCCGTCACGGTCGATGTCGACCCGGCTGACGGTGAACCGCGGATTGGACGCGGTCGCGATCACGGTCATCAGATAGCGGTCTTCGGCCGAGGACACGCGCCGATCGGCCTTCTGCCAGGGCTGGCCGGTGGGCACAAAGACGACCTCGTCGAGGGAGAACCGGGCCGCGACCTCGCTGGCCGCGACCAGGTGGCCGTGGTGGATCGGATCGAAGGTGCCGCCCATCACGCCCAGACGATGGCGTTGGCCGGGCAGCGCGCCAGGGTTGCGAGCCAGCCCGAGGCCCGGCGTACGCGGCGGCTCCGGGACCGAGATCGGGACGGTCACGCGTCGGCAGGGGCGATCAACTGTGCGGGCGGCCGTTGCCGATCGACACGCAGACGAAGAGCAGGATGAAGAGGATGGCGAACGCGACCAGACCGAAACCCCAGTCCGGGATCGGCAGCTCGCGGTGCACCTCCGTCTCCAGCAGTGTCAGACCGAAGCCCACCTCGCACCCCTTCGTCGGTTCGCCCTCGGCCGGCGACCAGCGTCGGCGTACGGAACATCAGTTGACCGCAGCCTAGCGGCTCAACGCACCTGACCGCTGCCCACCACCACATACTTCGTCGATGTCATCTCCGGCAAACCCATCGGCCCCCGGGCGTGGAGCTTCTGGGTGGAGATGCCGATCTCGGCTCCGAAGCCGAACTCACCCCCGTCCACGAACCGGCTGGAGGTGTTCACCAGCACGGCCGCGGCGTCGACCTCGACGGTGAACCGCTGGGCCGCGCGCTGGGACTCGGTGACGATGGTCTCACTGTGCCCGGTGCCGAAGCGACGGATGTGTGCCAGTGCCGCGTCGAGGTCGTCGACCACCGCGACGGCGAGATCCAGGGAGAGATACTCCTCGGCGAAATCGGCCTCGGCCGCGGGAATCACGTCGGCGTAGGCGGCGGTGTGCGGGTCGCCGTGCACGGTGACGCCGGCCTTGGCCAGCGCGGACAAGGCGGCCGGTAGAAACGTTGCGGCGGCGTCGGCGTGCACCAGCAGCGTTTCCACCGCGTTGCAGACCGACGGCCGCTGGGTCTTGGCGTTGAGCAGAATGTCGAGCGCGGTCTCCCGGTCCGCCGAGGCGTCCACGTAGAGGTGGCAGTTGCCGACCCCGGTCTCGATCACGGGAACCTGACTGTGCCGGACGACGGTGTCGATCAGCCCGGCGCCACCGCGCGGGATCAGCACATCGACCAGACCGCGGGCGCCCATCAGCTCGGTCGTGACCTCACGCGGACCACCCACGAGCTGGACGGCGTCGGCCGGTAGGTCGGCGTGTTCCACACCGTCGCGGAGAGCCGCGACCACAGCCGTGTTGGAATCCGCCGCCGACGACGATCCCCGCAGTAAGGCGGCGTTGCCGGACTTCAGGCAGATGCCGGCGGCGTCGGCGGTCACGTTCGGACGCGCCTCGTAGATGATGCCGACCACTCCGAACGGCACCCGGACCTGGCGGACCTGCACGCCGTTCGCGTTGGTCCAACCACGGACCACGTCACCGACGGGGTCAGGCAGTCCGGCAACCTCGCGCAGCCCCTGGACCATGCCCGCGACCCGGTCCGAGGTCAGCCGCAACCGGTCGACCAGCGCGGCGCTCGTACCGTTCTCCTCGGCGCGGGCGACGTCGACCGCGTTCGCCTCCAGCACCGCGGTCTCCGCCTTGGCCAGGGCGTCGGCCATGGCGTGCAGTCCCGCGTCCTTGGCGGCACGCGGCACTCGGGCCAGGACTCTCGCCGCTGCACGGGCGCGGACGGCCTGGTCGGTAACACTCACGGCGTACTCCTGATCTCTCGCTGCTCCGGCGACGTGGCCAATCTAGAGCGGAACTGATTATGGGGACTTTATCCCCGACCTCGGGGAGCAACTCCCCCGCTCGCTCGTACGGTCCCCACCCCGAGCTACAGCCCGCGGGACTCCATCACCGAGTAGACCTCGTCGAGGATGTCCTCAGAGTCGGCACCTCGGCGCTGGCCGGCCTCGTAGACCGTAGCCACCTGCTCCTCTACCTCGCGGAAGCGCCGCTGGTACACCTCGGCGTCGGGTCGCCAGTAGCCGACGATGTCGAACTGCTGCGAACGCCATTTGAGCTCGTGTCGGAAGTAGCGGCGTACGGCTCGGGCGCAGGACGCTTCGCCGGCCATCCACACGTATCCCCGCCCGGGCGGCAACTCCACGGTGCGCACCGGCGCACTCAACGGGCTCGGGATGCTGGCGGGAGACGGGTTGTAGGCCCAACACACCCTGAGGTCGGCCGGTGAGGTCGGCGTGAAGGTGGCGGCTTCGTCGGGCGCCTCGAACACCGCGTGCGCACGCTGGCCCGGCAGCAGGCTCTCCAGGATCCGGCAGGCCGCCGGGATGCCGGTCTGGTCGGCCATGATCAGCACCCAGTCGGCTTCGGTGTCGATGCCGCGACCGTGCGGCTGGGAAATCAGGACCTGGTCGCCGAGTTGAACCGCCTCGGCCCACCGGGTGGCCACGCCGTGATCGTGGACGACGATGTCGACGGTGGCTTCGTGCCGCTCAGGGTCCCAGCGGCGCAAGCTGTACCACCGCGGTGCCGGTTGGGGATCGTCGAAGTGGAACTGTCGCCCCTGCTGGCTCGGCAACTCCACTCGCTGCTGGCGCTCGGGTGGCACCATCAACCGGAACCACTCGTCCGGCGCTCCGGACGACCGATAGTCAGCCAGCCCGTCTCCGCCGAGGACGATCCGTCGCATCACCGACGAGAGGCTGCGAACCTCGATCACCTCGGCTTTGAAGTACGCCTCCGGCAACGCCGTCATCTCGTTCGCTACCCCCATCTCGCTGCCCCAGTGCGTTCGACGAGGCTCCACTAGTTAGGCAGGCCTAACTCTTGGCTTCAGCCTTCCATAGTTGCACAGATCGCCGATCCCGCAAGGCTTGACAGCGCGACTTCAGTAAATTCTCATCCGTCGCGAAACAATCCTCCGGCTGAGTTGTGTTGGGTAAACACCTGTCGTGGAGACGTGGACAGCAGTTGGACGAGAGGCGGGAGTGCCTACTCGATCGAGAGGTCGATCCGGGGTCAGGATGACGTCGGCTCGACCAGCAGCTCGGGTTCAGCCACCCCAACCGCCCCGGAGGCGATCTCGCTGGCCCAGTGGCAGGCCACCTGCCGGCCCGCCGCGAGGTCCGGGATCTCTCGCAGCTCCGGCTCCTCGTCGTGGCAGCGGGTGGGCTGTCGGAACGGGCATCTGGTGTGGAACCGGCAGCCGCTCGGCGGGTTGGCCGGACTCGGCAGGTCCCCCGGCAGCAGGATCCGCTCGCGGGCGTCCTCGATCTCGGGGTCCGGGATCGGAATGGCCGACATCAGGGCAATCGTGTACGGGTGCAGCGGCCGCTCGTACAAGTCGTCGCTGGACGCCACCTCCGCCAGCCGGCCGAGGTACATCACCCCCACCGTGTCGCTGATGTGGCGGACCACGGCGAGATCGTGAGCGATCACCAGGTAGGTCAACCCGAGCAGCTTCTGCAGGTCCTCCAGCAGGTTGATCACCTGAGCCTGAACCGAGACGTCCAGCGCGCTGACCGGCTCGTCGGCGATCACCAGGTCAGGGTTGAGCACGATGGCCCGGGCGATCCCGACCCGCTGTCGCTGCCCCCCGGAGAACTCGTGCGGATAGCGAGACATCGACGAGCCGGGCAGCCCGACGACCTCCAGCATCGCCGCTGCCTTGGCCGCGTGCGCCCTGGCTGAATCCTTGCCATAGGTCTGGAGGTCCTCGGCCGACAGCCCGTGGACCCGCAGCGGCTCGGTCAACAGACTCTCCACCGACTGCCGGGGGTTCAGGCTGGACAACGGGTCTTGGAACACCATCTGCATCCGGCGACGAAGCCGGCGCAACGGTTCCGCCTTGAGACTCGCGACGTCCTGGCCATCGAACACCACCCTGCCCGCGGTCGGCTGCTCCAGCCGCAGAATGGCTCGACCGAGGGTGGACTTGCCGCAGCCGGACTCCCCGACCAGACCGAACGTCTGGCCCCGCCCGACCGACAGGTCGACTCCGTCAACCGCGCGGACGTGGCCGACCGTCCGGTCGATCACCACCCCGCGCCGGATCGGGAAGTGCACCTCCAGGCCGGTGACCTCCAACAGCTTTGCCGGCTCACCAGCCACCTTGTCCGCGCCCTCAGTCATCGTCGGCGACGTCTGAGGCGAGGGGTGCTGGATGTACGCAGCGCATCCGGTGCTCACCCGGTCCGTCGAGGACCAGTTCCAGGTCCGGGGACATGCACGCCTCGTCGGCGTGATCGCAGCGGGGCGCGAACGCGCACGCCTTGGTCCACGAGACGATGTCACGCGGGGTGCCGCGGATCGGTCGCAGCGGCTCGGTGCGGGGATGGTCGAGTCGCGGCATCGAGGCCAGCAGACCCTCGGTGTAGCGGTGTCGTGGATGGGCGAACAGCTCATGCCGGGGGGCCGACTCGACCACCCGGCCGGCGTACATCACGTTGACGAAGTCACACAGCCCGGCGACCACGCCGAGATCGTGGGTGATCATCACCATGGCCGTGTCCAGGTCGTTGACCAGCTCCTTGAGCAGCTCCAGGACCTGGGCCTGGATCGTGACGTCCAGCGCGGTGGTCGGCTCGTCGCAGATCAGCAGGGCCGGCTTGCAGGCCAGGGCAATCGCGATCAGCGCCCGCTGCCGCATCCCGCCCGAGAGCTGGTGGGGGTACTCCTTCAGCCGCCGACCCGGGTCCGGGATGCCGACCCGCCGCAGCAAGTGCTCGGCTTCGGCCCGCGCCTCGCCACGGCTGACGTCGAAGTGCCGAAGCAGCACCTCGGTCACCTGAGTGCCGATCGGGATCACCGGGTTGAGCGAGCTCATCGGGTCCTGGAAGACCATGGCGATCTCCCGGCCGCGCAGGTCGGACAGCTTCTTGGCTCCCAAGGTGAGCAGATCCTGACCTCGGTAGCGGATCTGGCCGCTGGCGACCACACCCCGCTGCGGCAGCAACCCCATCACCGCCAGGGAGGTGACTGACTTGCCACTGCCGCTCTCCCCCACGATGCCGACGATCTGGCCGGGCCGGACCACGAAGGACACCCCGTCGACAGCGCGCACCGGCTGGGCGCCGCGGCGGACGAAGCTGACGGACAGGTCCTCGACTTCTAACAGGTTCTCGTCTCGATTGGCCTCGGGCCGCGTCCGGGACCGGGTCACGGCCCTCTCGCCCGCCGCGATCGTCTGATCGCTCATCATCGCCTCGACTTGGGGTCCAGGGCTTCTCGCAGCGCCTCGCCGAACAGCGTGAAACCGAGGGCGGTGATGGCGATGCAGATACCGGGCAGGATGGCCAGCCGCGGATCGCTCTGCAGCCGGTCCTGGGCCTTGACCAACATCCGCCCCCACTCAGCGATCGCCGGGTCGGCGCTGCCCAGCCCCAGATAGGACAACGCCGCCACCTCGATGATCGCGGTCGCCAGCACCAGCGTGGCCTGCACGATCACCGGACCCAGCGAGTTCGGGAGCACGTGGCTCATCACGATCCGGCGTTGCCGCAGCCCGAGCGAGGTCGCCGCCAGCACGTAGTCCTGCCGACGCTGCCCGAGCATCGACCCACGCAGCAACCGGGCGAAGATCGGCACTTGGGCGGCCCCGATGGCGATCATGATCGCGAACGGGTTGCGGCCCATCACCGCGGCGATGCTGACGGCCAGCAGCAACGACGGGATCGACAGCAAGATGTCGACGATCCGCATCACGCCGGTGTCCCACCAGCCGCCAAGACCACCGGCGATCAGACCGAGGACGGCTCCGCCCAGCAGCCCGATCGTGGTGGAGACCACGCCGATGATCAAGGACTGGCGAGCGCCGTAGATCAGCTGGGTCAGCATGTCCGAGCCGAAGGAGTCCAGACCAAGCAGATGACCGGGCGAGGGACCCGGTACGGAGCTGGGTGTCACCTGGCTGATCCACTGGGTGCCGGCCGGCTCGTACGGGGCGAGCACCGGTGCGAAGATCGCCACCAGCACGAACGCGACGACGATCACCGCCCCGACGATGGCCGACGGGTTGCGGCGCAGCCGCCGGAAGGCGCCCTGCCACAGGCTGGTGCCACGTTCGTCACCGGCGGGCGGGTCGAACAGGCCCTCGTCGATCGGGCCCTGTTCCGCGTCCAGGATCGTCATGAGCGGAGCCTCGCGAACAACATCATCACCTCGTTCTCAGGCGGGGGTCGATCACGCCGTAGGAGAGGTCGACCAGCAGGTTGACCACGGCGTAGATCAGCGCGATGAACAAGATGAAGCCCTGCAGCACGGCGAAGTCCAGGTTGCTGATCGCGGTGAACAGATAGGAGCCGATGCCGTTGATCGCGAACACCGATTCGGTCAGGACCGCCCCCGCGAGCAGCGCCCCGGTCTGCAGGCCGATCACGGTCACCACCGGAAGCAGGGCGTTGCGCAGCACGTGTCGACGGGTGATCAGTCCGGGAGCCAGGCCCTTGCTGTTGGCGGTGCGGACGTAGTCCTCGTTCAGCACGTCGATCACCGATGCTCGGGTCATCCGGACGATGATGGCCAGCGGGATCGAGCCGAGGGCGATCGCGGGCAGGATGAGGTGCACGACGGCGTCCCAGGAAGCATCCCACTCCCGGGTCAGCAGCCCGTCCAGCACGTAGAAGTTGGTGATGTGGGTCGCGTCGATCCGGGCGCTCTGCCGCCCCGACGACGGGAGAAACGCGAGCACGTGCAGGGGACCGTGGAGTCCGACCGCAAAGACCACCTTCAGCAGATAGGCCAGCACGAAGACCGGGATGACTACCCCGGCCAGCGACGTACCCACCGCGAACGAGTCCAGCCAGCCGCCGGCCCGCTTGGCGGCCAGGTAGCCGAGCGGGATGCCGACCACGACGGCGAAGATCAGCGCGGCGACACCGAGTTCGACGGTTGCCGGGAAGCGCTGGATGAACGTGCCGAGCACTGGCTCCCCAGTACGGGGCGAGTTGCCGAAGTCGCCTCGCAGCAACCGCGACGTGTAGATCAGGTACTGCTGCAACAGCGGCTTGTCGAAGCCGTACTGCGCGTTCACCGAGGCGATCGACTCCGGGGTGGCCTTCTCCCCCAGCAGGGCGCGGGCCGGATCGCCGGGCAGTGCCCGGACCCACAGGAACAGCAGCACGCTGAGCCCGAACAGGACCGGGACCATCAGCAGGATCCGTCGGATCACGAACCTCAGCACGTGCTGCCTCCCGGACGGACCGCACTCAAGCCTTCAGGCCGCGTACGGGACGACACCCGGACACCGGGGTGCCGTCCGGTACGCATCAGCTCGTCAACGCGTGACGGTGACGTTGTTCCAGACCTCGTCCTGGACCGGGCTGGCCACGTAGCCCTCGACGCCCTTGGCGAAGGCCAGCGAGGGGGCGGGGTGGGCCAGCGGGACGCCGGGGATGAAGTCGGCGATCTGGGCGTTGATCTTCTCGTACGCCGGAATCTGCTTCTCCCGCGTCGGCAGCTGACGAGCGGCCGCCAAGGCCTTGAACAGGTCCGGGTTGTCGAAGCCCCACTCGTAGGACTTGGTGCCGAAGAAGACGCCGATGAAGTTGTCCGGGTCGTTGTAGTCGCCGGTCCAGCCGAGCAGGTGGATGTCGTGCTTGTCGGCGCCGCCCTTGCTCTGAATCATGTCGAGGTAGTCCGGGCTCCACTTGGCGGCGACCGGGGTGACCTTGATGCCGGCCTTCTCCAGCTGGGACTTGATCACCGCGAAGGTGTCCTCCGGGGACGGCATGTACGGCCGGGAGACCCCGGTCGGATAGGCGAACTTGAGCTTCAGGTCCTCCTGACCGGCCTCCTTGAGGAGCTTTTTGGCCTCGTCGACGTCGTAGGCCGGGTCCTTGACCGAGTCGTTGTAGCCCTCGACCATGTTCGGCATGAACTCCTTCGCCGTAAGGGAGCCCTGCGGCAGCGAGGATTTGGCCACTGCGTCCTTATCGATGGCGTGGGCGATCGCCTCGCGCACCTTGACGTCCTTGAGTGCGGAGTTCTTCTGGTTCATCCCCAGATAGAGGATGTTGAAGGCTGGGCGGTTCTGGATCTGGAAGCCGGCGTCCTTCAGCGGCTGCACGTCAGCGGGTCCGACCAGGTCGTAACCGTCGATGTTGCCGGCCTGCAGCTCCTGGGTGCGCGCCTTGGGATCGGAGATGGTCCGGATGATCGCCCGATCGATCTTAGCCTTGTCACCCCAGTAGTCGTCGTTGCGCTTGAGCACGACCTGCTGGTCACGCTCCCAGCTGTCGAAGACGAACGGGCCGGTGCCGGTCGGGTGCTCGGTGGCGTAGGCGGAGAAGCGGGGATCCTCCTCGGTGCCCTGGGTGTCGTCGGCGTTGTACTTCTCCAGCGCCGTGGGGCTCTGCATGGAGAACGCCGGCAGGGTCATGGCCTGCACGAAGGAGGCGAACGGGGTGTTCAGCTTGACCGTGGCTTCGGTCGGACTGGTCGCCTCACAGCTGTCGTAGATGCCGCCGGTCTTGCCGGTCTTGAAGCCCCGGAACAGCTTGCCGTAGTAGTAGGTGATGTTCTCGCTCTGGTTGACCCCGGTCCAGTCGTACCAGCGGTCGAAGTTCGCGCACACGGCCTCGGCGTTGAAGTCGGTGCCGTCGGAGAACTTCACACCCTCGCGCAAGGTGAAGGTGTAGGACTTGCCGTCCTCGGAGCCCTCCCACTTGGTGGCCAGCAGCGGCTCCAGCTCGGTGGTGCCGGGCTTGGCGCTGACCAGGCCCTCGAACTGCTGGCGGGCGATCCGGAAGGTCTCCCCGTCGCTGGCCATCGCCGGGTCGAGCATCACCGGGTCGGACGACGCCGCGAAGACGAAGTCACCCCCGCCCGCCTCGTCAGCCGTCGAGCCGGTTTCCCGTTCGCTCTGCGCACAGGAAGCCAGGCTCCCGGCAAGCGCCACGGCGGCCACAGCGGCCACGCCTCGGCGCAAGAATTTCGTGGGACGCAACGCACTCACCTCGTGATCTCTACGGGCAGCGGACCCATGTCAAAGGTCTTCTTGCCTGGCTGCTGGGGAACAGGAAATGACCCTAGCCCAAGGAACACCTGAGAACACGGGTCCCCGTGCAGTTCGTACCGAACCGTTAACACCGCGCGTTTTGGCCACCGCCCGGCTCAAAGGTCCGGGTTCAAGACCACCAGGGCATCCTTGTGCACGATGGTCCGGTCGTAACGCGAGCCATGCTCGGCCGCGATCTGCCGGGTCGTCTTGCCGAGCAGTCCGGGCAGCTCATCGGCGTCGAAGTTGACCAGACCTCGCCCCACCACGTGCCCGACCTCGTCGACCAGGTCGACCGCCTCACCGGCATTGAATCGGCCGCGGACCGCCGTTACCCCGGCGGGCAGCAGGGAGGCGTTGCGGTTGACCACCGCCCGTACAGCGCCGTCGTCCAAAACGAGTTCCCCGCGAGCGTCCGAGGCGTGTTTGAGCCACAGCTGCCGGCTGGGTCGACGCTTGCCGGTGGGATGGAAGATCGTGCCGACGGCAGCCCCGGAGACTGCTCCCGGCACCTGTGCCGCCGAGGTGAGCACGGTCGGGATCCCGGCCGAGGTGGCGATCCGGGCCGCTTCGACCTTGGTGATCATGCCGCCGGTGCCGACCGCCGCGCCCCGATTGGAGATGTCGACGCCGACCAGGTCGTCGGCGGAGCCGACGTCGGTGATCCGACGGGAGCTGGGCAGTCTCGGGTGGCCGGTGTAGAGGGAGTCGACGTCGGTCAGCAGGATCAGCGCGTCGGCGTGGACCAGATGAGCCACCAGGGCCGCTAGCCGGTCGTTGTCGCCGAACCGGATCTCGTGGGTGGCCACGGTGTCGTTCTCGTTGACGATCGGCACCACCCCCAGCTCCAGCAGTCGACCGAAGGTCCGGTACGCGTTGCGGTAGTGACCCTGTCGGGTGACGTCGTCCACGGTCAGCAGCACCTGCCCGACTTCGTGGCCGTGAACGCCGAACAGGTGGGTGTAGTAGCCCATCAGCAGCCCCTGACCGACCGAGGCGGCGGCTTGCTGGGTGGCGAGATCGCGGGGACGGGTCCGTAACCGGAGCGGGCTCAGGCCGGCGGCGATGGCTCCAGAGGAAACGAGGACGATCTCCCGCCCGGCCGTACGAGCCGCGGCCAGGGCGTCGACCAGGCGCTGGATCCCCTCCGGGTCGATGCCACCGGTGGTCGCGGTGAGCGACGAGGAGCCGACCTTGACCACGAGCCGGTGGGCGGCTGCGATCTGCGGTCGGTCGACAGAGTCCTCAACCGTCATCGGCGTCGTCGTCCCACTCAGCCTCGTCCGGTTTGACCGCGTGGTACGCCTTGTCCTTCTCCCGTCGCCGGGCGGCCGCCGGTCGCTCCTCGACCAACCGCTGATCCTCCCCACGGCGGCTGAGGATCTCTGCTCCGATGTCGATTTGTGGAGAGAAGTCGAATACGACCGCGTCGGCGCCCCCGATGGCCACACCGTCCCCGGCCTGCGCCCCGAGCTCCAGCAGCTCGTCCTCGATGCCGATCCGGTTCAGCCGGTCGGCTAGGTAGCCGACGGCCTCTGAGTTGCCGAAGTCGGTCTGCCGCACCCACCGCTCGGGCTTGGTGCCGCGGACTCGCCACAGCTCGCCTTCACGACTGATGGTGAACTCCTCGGCGCCGGCGACCGGCGCGGGTCGGAGCACGATCCGCGGCGGCGGGGGCGGTGGAGCCGCCGCCCGCCGGTCCTCGACCACCGCCGCCATGGCGAAGCTCAGTCCCTTCAGTCCGGCACCGGTCTTGGTCGAGATCTCGAAGACCGCCAGTCCCCGGGCTTCCAACTCGGGCCGGGCGATCTCGGCCAGCTCGGCACCGTCCGGTACGTCGATCTTGTTCAAGGCGATCAGCCGCGGCCGGTCGTCCAGTCCGCCGTGCGCGGTCAACTCCGACTCGATCACGTCCAGGTCGGTGACCGGGTCGCGGCCCGGCTCGAAGGTGGCGCAGTCGAGCACGTGCACGATCGCCGCGCAGCGTTCGATGTGCCGCAGGAAGTCGTGGCCCAGACCCCGGCCCTGCGACGCGCCCTCGATCAGCCCCGGCACGTCGGCCACGGTGTAGGTGATCTCTCCGGCCACGACCACCCCCAGGTTGGGCACCAGCGTGGTGAACGGATAGTCGGCGATCTTGGGGCGCGCGCGGGAGATGGCCGCGATCAGAGAGGACTTGCCGGCGCTGGGAAAGCCGACCAGGCCGACGTCGGCCACGACCTTGAGTTCGAGGTCGACGGTCCGGGTCTCGCCCTCCTCACCCAGCAGCGCGAATCCGGGCGCCTTGCGGGAAGAGGACGCCAGGGCGGCGTTGCCCAACCCACCGCGGCCCCCTGCGGCAACAACCACGTCGGTGCCGTGGCCGGTGAGATCGGCGAGGGTCTCACCGCTATCGACGTCGGTGATCACGGTGCCGTCGGGTACCGCGAGCACGATGTCGCGGGCGTTCGCCCCGTTGGCGTGGCTGCCTCTTCCCGGCTGTCCGTTGTCGGCCCGCCGATGCGACTGTCGATGGAAGTCGACCAGCGTGGTCAGCCCGGTGTCGACGACCAGGATGACCGAACCGCCGCGACCACCGTTGCCGCCGTCCGGGCCACCGAGCGGCTTGAACTTCTCCCGGTGCACCGAGGCGCAACCGTTTCCACCGTGACCACCGTAGACGTGCAACCGCACCCGGTCGACGAACGTGGGGATCGCCACGGGTGCCGCCTCTCGTTGTCTCCTGCCAAACATGTCAGAGGGTGGCCCAGCGTGCTGAGCCACCCTCTGACGATGGACGGATGCCGACCAGTCCGACCTGGACCCGATCCGAGTTGGGCCGGTCCGACGAAGGGCTGCCGGAACCTAGACTTAGGCGGAAGCGACCTCGGCCGGCAGCACGTTGACGACCCGCCGGCCGCGACGGGTGCCGAAGTCGACCCGGCCCTCAACCAGAGCGAACAAGGTGTCGTCGCCACCGCGGCCGACCCCGTCGCCCGGGTGAAAGTGCGTGCCGCGCTGGCGGACGAGGATCTCGCCGGCGTTGACCTGCTGGCCGCCGAACCGCTTTACGCCCAGCCGCTGGGAGTTGGAGTCCCGACCGTTGCGGGTCGAGGACGCGCCCTTCTTGTGTGCCATCTCAGTTGGCTCCTAGCTCTCGATCCCGGTGACCTTGACCTGGGTGTACCGCTGCCGGTGACCCTGGCGCCTGCGGTAGCCGGTCTTGTTCTTGAACTTCAGGATCCGGATCTTGCGACCCTTGGTCTGGGCCAGGACCTCCACCGTCACCTTCGCGCCGGCCAGCCCGGCCGCGTCGGAGGTGACAGCATCGCCGTCAACGACCAAAAGAGGGGTCAACTCGACGCTGTCCCCCGGCTCCTCGGCCCGCCGGTCGACCTCGAGGACGTCGCCGACAGACACCTTGTGCTGACGGCCGCCACTGCGCACGATCGCGTACACGCCTGACCTGCTCTTTCGTTTCATCACTCGGGAGGTGGCCCAGAACGGACCCCACGCGGGCACGCTCGGGCGCACACCGAGGAGCAAATCTACCCGCGCCTCCCACGACGGTCAAACGCGACGCGGCGGCCCTCGCTCCACCACTACGCTCGGGCGCGTGCTGCCCCACATCACGGCCACCACCTATCTGGCCCCGCTCCGCGAAGGTGGATCGCTGCCCGGACTCGTCGAGGCCGACGACCTGGGCACCTACGTGGTCAAGTTCACCGGTGCCGGTCAAGGACCGCGAGCACTGGTCGCCGAGATCGTCGTCGGCCGTCTCGGCTCGGAACTGGGCTTGCAGATCCCCGATCTTGCCCTGATCGAGGTCGACGCCGAAATCGGTCGGCGGGAGCCGGACCCCGAGGTGCAGGAACTTCTGGTCGCCAGCGCCGGACTGAACCTGGCCATCGACTTCCTCCCTGGTTCGGTCGGGTACGACCGCAGCTTCGCCGTTCCAGTCGCCGACGCATCGGGGGTGGTCTGGCTGGACGCGTACGTGGCCAACGTGGACCGCAGCCGCCGCAACACGAATCTGCTGATGTGGCACAAGAGCCTGTGGGCCATCGACCACGGCGCCTGCTTGCGCTTCCACCACGCCTGGGGGGACCCGGAGCGGTTCGCCACCTCGGGCTACGACTACGGCGATCACGTGCTCGGCGGGGTGGGACGCCCCCGTGATGTGCACGAGCAGCTTGCGGCCCAGATCACACCGGAGTTGCTCGCCGCGATCCTGGCCGAGGTGCCCGACGCTTGGCTTGCTCCCGACCAGACTCGGCCGGATCCGAAGGCACCACCGGATGCGACGGCCGCCCGGGAGCGCTACCTGGAGTTCTTGTTGGCTCGGCTGGCCGCGGCGCCGCGGTGGCTGCCGTGACCGGCCGACGCGAAGCGTTCCAGTACGCCGTGCTGCGGGCCGTACCGCGGGTCGACCGGGGCGAGTTCATCAACGTCGGGGTCATCCTCTACTGCCAGGCGATGGACTATCTGCGGGCGGCGGTGGCCGTGGATGACGTACGCCTGCGGGCGTTGGCCACCGACGTGGACTCCGAGGCGGTCCGGGTCGCCGCCGAGGCGATCGTGGTCGCGTGCCGGGAGCCGGCCGGGACGGCCCGGGAGAACACCGGTCTGGCCACCCGGTTCGGGATGCTGACCGCCCCGAGGTCGACCGTGGTCCAGCCCTCCCCCGTCCACGCGGGGCTCACCCACAACCCGGAGCAGACGCTGGTCGACCTGATGGGACGGCTGGTGGGACCCGCCCGCTAGTTCACGGATGCGGCTGATCGAGTTTTGGAGCAAAAACCACAACCCGTGTGGATATCGGTACAAAAGGCGGGGGGTGGGTCAGCGGTGGTCGGCGTCGGGCTCGGCGGCGGCGAGCATCTCGCTGCGGCGGGCCAGGGTCGTCCGGCTCCGGCCGCGGGATCGACCGAGCTCGACCTCGGCGGCATCGATCCGGTGCCAACCGCCGATGTCCAACGGGGTGATCCCCCGATCGGCCAGCAGCGTCTCGAGGCGTCCGGCACGGCCGTGCGGGACGAGCGCACCGGTACTGACGTCATGCAGCAGCGAAGTCACGGTCTCGGCGGCGTCGGACTTGTTGGTGCCGATCACCCCGGTGGGCCCGCGCTTGACCCAGCCCGTCACGTACTCGGCCGGGGCGAAGCCCCCGTCGCGGATCACCCGCCCCTCGGCGTGCGGAATGCGGCCGGTGCCGGCGTCGAACGGGACCCCGGGCAGCGGCTCCCCCCGGTAGCCGACTGCCCGGACCACGAGCTGGGCTTCGATGACGCGGCGCGCGCCCCGGCCCGTCACCGCGCCGTCAGCGTCCAGGCCGGTACGCTCCACCTCCACCCCGGCGACGCGGTCACCGCCCAGGACGCGGACGGGTCTGGTCCAGAAATGCAGATGGATCCGGCGCGAGGCTCGGCCGATGGGTCGGTGGGTCCACTCGCGCAGCACGGCGAGATTCCGGGTCGCCACCTTGTCGCGAGCCGCCACCGCTTGGCTGGATTCGTCGAGTTCCAGGTCGAGCGGATCGACCAGCAGATCGAGGTCGGGCAGCTGGCCGAGTTCACGCAGCTCCTTGGTGGTGAAAGCGGTGTAGGCGGGACCACGGCGCCCGAGTATGTGCACGTCGGTGACCCGCTTGTGAGCCAAAGAGTCGAGCACGTCGTGCGCCATGTCGGTGTCGGCCAGTTCGCCGGCTCCCTTGGTCAGGATCCGAGCGACATCGAGGGCGACGTTGCCGACCCCGACCACCACGGCGTCGCTGGTGGTGGCTACCAGCCGGGCGAAGTGCTCCTGCTCGAGCCGACCCGGAGCCGGCTCGAGCGAGGTCACGGGGGCGAACGAGGCCGGAACGGAGTTGCGCGAGGTCGAGACCTCCGATCGGGCGGGGTCGGTGTGCACGTCGGGGTGACCGCAGTACCAGGCGACGAACTCCGTCGCCGCCACGCTGCCGGGCAGGTCCTCGCCGTCGATCCCGAGCCGCCGGTCGCTGCCGGCGCCGAAGGCGTAGACCACGGCGTCGACACTGTCCCGCAGCTCGGCGGCGGAGATGTCGGCACCGATCGCGACGTCGCCGAAGAAGCGGATCCCAGCCGCGTCCAGCGTCCGCTCCAACGTGTGGCGAACCGAGCGGATCGACGGGTGATCGGGTGCGACCCCGTACCGGACCAGACCGAAGGGCACCGGCAGACGGTCGAGCACGATCACCTCGATGGGCACCTCCGTGTGCTGGATCAGGGCCGCGGCGGCGTAGATGCCGGACGGCCCAGCGCCCACGATGGCCACCACCAGAGGGTTTTGGCCGGAGCCGGGGCCCGAGACGGCGCGGTCGTACGCCGCCACATCACCAACCCCGTCGTCCGACACAAGCCCAACCTAATCCAGCGCCTCTTGCCGACCGGCACGAACCGGGCGTCGTGCTGACGCAGCAGCCGACCGCTAGAAAACAGGCTACTAACCCGTCTTCTGGGCTGGTGCCGACTCAGCCGGCGACCCGTTCGGTTGGCTCGAACCCTTGGGACTCCCGTTGGACCCCGACCCGGAACGGCCACCGCGTCCCCTTCCACCGCTCCGGTGATCCCGGCTACCGCCGTCCGGCTGCTTCTGGGTTTCCACCGGCACGTCGGAGATCTCGTAGCCACGGCCGTGACAGACCTCGCACTCGGTGGTGAAGGCCTCGAGCAGGCCGGTCCCGATCTTCTTCCGGGTCATCTGCACCAGCCCGAGGCTGGTCACCTCGGCGACCTGGTGGCGGGTCCGGTCGCGACCCAGGCACTCGACCAACCGGCGCAGCAGCAGTTCGCGGTTGCTGGGCAGCACCATGTCGATGAAGTCGATCACGATGATGCCTCCGATGTCGCGCAGCCGGAGCTGGCGGACGATCTCCTCCGCCGCCTCCAGGTTGTTGCTGGTGACCGTGGCCTCGAGGTTGCCACCGCTGCCGGTGAACTTGCCCGTGTTCACGTCGATCACGGTCATCGCCTCGGTCCGGTCGATGATCAACGAGCCACCGGAGGGCAGGAACACCTTGCGTTCCAGGGCCTTGGCGATCTGCTCGTCCAGCCGGTACGAGGCGAACAGATCACCATCGGAGTCTGCGTCCCAGCGTCGAAGTCGGTCGTGCAGATGCGGAGCGACGTGACCGACGTAGCCGTCCACGGCGTCGTAGGCGTCGTTGGCCGAACCGTTGCCCTGGATGATCAGCTCGACGAAATCCTCGGTGAACAGGTCTCGCACGATGCGTACGGTGAGGTCTGGTTCGGCGTACAGCAGCTTCGGCGCCCCACCGGACTTGACCTTGCGCTCGATGTCCTCCCACTGAGCCTTCAGTCGGTTGACGTCACGGACCAGCTCCTCCTCGCTGGCCCCTTCGGCGGCCGTCCGGACGATCACGCTGGCCGACTCCGGGACCAGGTCGTTGAGCACCGACTTCAACCGCTTGCGTTCGGTGTCGGGCAGCTTCCGCGAGATCCCAGACAGGTGACCCCCGGGCGCGTAGACGATGTAGCGCCCGGGCAGCGTGACGTGACTGGTCAGCCGGGCCCCCTTCGCGCCGACCGGGTCCTTGGTGACCTGGACCAGCACGGTTTGCCCGGACTTCAAGACGTTTTCCACCTTGCGCTGCTGACCGTTCGCGCCAAAACCGGCCCAGTCGACCTCGCCCGCGTAGAGCACGGCGTTGCGCCCGCGTCCGATGTCGATGAACGCGGCTTCCATCGACGGCAGGACGTTCTGCACCCGGCCCAGGTAGACGTTGCCGATCAGGGACGCTGCCGACTCCCGGTCGACATAGTGTTCGACCAGGATGTCGTTCTCGAGCACCGCGATCTGAGAGAGTTCCTCGCGTTGCCGGATGACCATCTTGCGAACCACTGACTCCCGGCGGGCCAGGAACTCGGCCTCGGAGAGGATGGGAACCCGGCGTCGGCCGGCCTCCCGGCCCTCCTTGCGACGCTGCCGTTTGGCCTCCATCCGAGTCGAGCCGGAGATCCCGGTGACTTCCTCGGCGGCCTGCTGGCGGGACCGTGGTTCACGAACTCGGACTACGACCTCGGTCGGGTCGTCAGCCGCCGGGCCGGAATCCTCACCGCGGCGGCGACGGCGGCGACGGCGGCGGCGCGAACTGCCTTCCTCACCTGCTCCGGCGTCGCTAGTCCGGTCATCGCCGGCCTCATGGCCGCCTTCGGCCGACCCTTGATCGGGTTGGCCGGACCTGTCGGTAGCACCGCGCCGCTCACCGGTCCCATCCAGCGGTGCCCCGTCGGAGTCCGCAGCGTTACCGCTGTCGCTGTCGCTGTCGGCGGTGTCGTTGTCGTCACCACCGCTACCACGTCGGCGAC
>JAKDLH010000276.1 GCA_030452945.1 Microlunatus sp.
TGATCGTGGGGTGGGGGGGGGGGTCCCCCGGGGGGGGTTTGTTGTTCTCAAATATCCGGGGGGGGGGGCCCCCCCCCCCCCCCCCACACCCGGGTCGAGTCAGTGCTCGTCGTCGGCAGCCGGAGCACCGGCTGCCTCCGTCGCGTCGCCCGTCTCGGCTGCGGTGGCCGCGTTCGGATCAGGCTCGGCCACGGCCACCCGGGCCGGCCGAAGAACCCGGTCTCCGATCCGGTAGCCCGGCTGCAGGATCTCCACGCAGGTGGGACCGTCGGTCCCCTCGTCGTAGGAGTGCAGCAGGGCCTCGTGGATGTGCGGGTCGAACGGATCGCCCTTGGCCCCGTAGCCCTGCAGCCCGTACCGAGCGGAGATCCGCTCCACCTGTTCGGCCACCGCCTTGAAACCGCCCGAGAGCTCGTCGTGCTCCCGCGCGTAGCGGATGTCGTCCAGGACCGACATGAAGTCCTTGAGGACCGCCTCGATTCCACCCTTGCGGGCCAGATCCCGGTCCCGGTCGACCCGACGCTTGTAGTTCACGTACTCCGCCTGGAGGCGTTGCAGATCCGCGGTTCGCTCACCCACAGCGACCTTGAGCTGGGTGATCTCCTCAGTCGTGGCCGACGCCTCTGATTCCGCTGGCTCGTCCGGACGCCCCGGTTCGGGAGCCGCAGGGGACTGCGACTCCCGGACCCGGTAGGTGTCGGGATCGATCCGCCGGCGGTCCCGGATGGTCGGTCCGGTGTGCTCGGTCTCGTGATCGAAGTCGGTCACTTGGTCTCCGCATTCTGGTCATCGTCCACGATCTCGGCGTCGACCACGTCGTCTTCAGAGCTGCCCTCGCCCCCGGTCTCACCACTGGCGGAGCCGTCAGCACCGGTAAACCCGTCAGGGCTCGGTGTCTCGGATCCGCTCGCCGCCTGGGCCGCGGCGTACATCGCCTGTCCCAGCGCCGCGCTGGTGGTGTTGACCTTCTCGACGGCGGCCTTGAGCGCGTCGATGTCCTCACCCTCCAGCGCCGTCTTCAACTCGGCGATGGACTCCTCGACCGGCGTCTTGACGTCGTCGGTGATCTTGTCGGCGTTTTCACTGATCAGCTTCTCGGTGCGGAAGACCAGGTTATCGGCCTCGTTGCGCAGCTCGACGGCCTCACGCCGCTTCTTGTCCTCCTCAGCGTGCGCCTCGGCCTCCTTGACCATCTTGTCAATGTCGTCCTTGCCCAGCGCCGAACCACCGGTCACCGTCATGGACTGCTCCTTGCCGGTGGCCAGGTCCTTGGCGTGGACGTGCACGATGCCGTTGGCGTCGATGTCAAAGGCGACCTCGATCTGCGGCACCCCACGCGGAGCCGGCGGCAGACCGGTCAGCTCGAAGTTGCCGAGGGACTTGTTGTCCCGAGCGAAGTCACGCTCGCCTTGGTAGACCTGGATCATCACCGACGGCTGATTGTCGTCAGCGGTGGTGAACACCTCCGAGCGCTTGGTCGGGATGGTCGTATTCCGCTCGATGATCTTGGTCATCACGCCGCCCTTGGTCTCGATGCCCAGGCTCAGCGGGGTGACGTCGAGCAGCAGGACATCCTTGACCTCACCCTTCAGCACGCCGGCCTGCAGGCTGGCGCCGAGGGCGACGACCTCATCCGGGTTCACACCCTTGTTCGGGTCCTTGCCGCCGGTCAGCTCCTTGACCAGATCGACGACGGCCGGCATCCGGGTCGCCCCACCGACCAGGATCACGTGGTCAATCTTGCCCACGCTGATCTTGGCGTCGGAGATCACCGCGTTGAACGGGTTCCGGCAGCGGTCGAGCAGATCGGAGGTCAGCCGCTGGAACTCCGAGCGGGTGAGCTTCTCCTCCAGGTGCAGCGGACCGGACTCGCCGAGGGTGATGTACGGCAGGTTGATCGAGGTCTCACTTGCGCTGGACAGCTCGATCTTGGCCTTCTCCGCGGCCTCCTGCAGCCGCTGACGGGCGATCTTGTCCTTGCTCAGATCGGTGCCGTTCTTGTTCTTGAACTGCTTGACCATCCAGTCGACAACTCGGGAGTCCCAGTCGTCGCCGCCGAGGCGGTTGTCGCCCTTGGTCGCCTTGACCTCGAACACCCCATCGCCGATCTCCAGCAGGGACACATCGAAGGTGCCACCACCGAGGTCGAAGACCAAGATGGTCTGGTCGCTGCCGCCCTTGTCCAGGCCGTACGCCAGGGCCGCGGCGGTCGGCTCGTTGATGATCCGGTCCACGGTCATGCCGGCGATCTCACCGGCCTCCTTGGTGGCTTGGCGCTCAGCGTCGGAGAAGTACGCCGGAACGGTGATGACCGCGTTGGTCACCTGCTCGCCCAGATAGGCCTCGGCGTCCCGCTTCAGCTTCTGCAGCACGAATGCGCTGATCTGCTGGGGACGGTAGGTCTTGTCGTCGATCTTGGTAGACCAATCGGTGCCCATGTGACGCTTGACCGACCGGATGGTGCGGTCGACATTGGTCACGGCCTGGCGCTTGGCCACCTCGCCGACCAGCACCTCGCCACCCTTGGCGAAGGCGACAACCGACGGTGTGGTTCGAGCACCCTCGGCGTTGGGGATAACGGTGGGCTCTCCACCTTCGAGTACGGCGACGACCGAGTTGGTCGTCCCGAGGTCGATTCCGACTGCACGAGCCATAGTTCTGTGATCCTCCAGTGTGGAAGTGGGTTTCCTTGAGTCTGTGTCGCTCAACTTACAACCTGAGCGTACTAGGCTCAACCCTTGGTTTGCCCCGAGTATTCCTTAACTGGTCCGGGGTCTGTCGAGGGCTTGGTGGATCTGTTTGATGATCGCTGGGATGTCGGTGTCCAGGGTCCGGCGAAAGATTCCAGCCTCCACGAGCAGGTAGCCGTGGGCGATGCGATTGCGCATGCCCCACATCAGTGGCCAACTGTCGCCGAACAAACCACCGCGGAGGTCGGGGTCCAGCCGGTTCAGGACCTCAAGACCCGCCGAGAGCCGCATGCACACGGCGTCGATGATCAACTGGTCGGTGACGTCGCCTCGAGCATGGTCGATCACCAGATCGAAGTGGGTGAGCGCCTCGTGAAGGACCTCTTGGTCTGACCGGTTCAGAGCGCCACCGCCTCGGCCAGCACTCGTTCCCTCAGGCCGGGTCTGATCGCGGTGTCTGGGACCAGGTCCACCTGGGCACCGATCGCGGCTTCGAGCCGTTGCTCAAGCCGTCCGAGTTCCATCAGGCTCAACGGCTCGCCCATGGTGAACAACAGGTCCACGTCGGAGTCGGGCCGGTCTTGACCAGTGGCGACCGAGCCGAACACTCGGACCCCGCCGCCCCCGGCCTCGGCCACGATCTGTCGGACCCGGCCGGCGTTACGCCGCAGCCGCCGCGCGAGAGGAGACGTCCCGTGGAACCGCAGCAGGCGGGAGACTTCGGGTTGGCTCCGGCCGATCTGTTGGGCGATCTGTGTCTGGGTCAGCCCGTCAGCAGCAGCCCGCCGGACCGCACGCACCAAGTCAGTGCGCGCGCGAGATGTCGCCTCGTCGGAACGACGCGCCACCTGAACCAGATCCTCCGCCATGACCAAAGTATAGCAATTGCTATATTTGGCTCTATTCGACGAGAACCTACATTGGCTCAGTGGTGGCGCCAGTGAGAACTCAACCCGCTTCGGCGGATCGGCGCCCGAGGATCCCTCCGGTGACAGCACGTACACCTTGCCGCAGGTCCGCAGGTGCCGCGCTGCGCTTCGCGCAGGTGGGCACCCGCTCGTGCACGACAGGTCGCCCGGCGCCACCACCTCGGGCCGGGGCGGAAACGCGTGACCCGCCCCTCCGCTGAGCACGTGGCGCGGGGTCTCGCTTGGGGACTCCTCGCGGCCCCGGAGTGGACCGAGAGCGGACTCGTTTCCGCCGGTGCAAGGACGCTGGGACGGTGGCACGGTTGGCTCCCGCGGATCGTGCACCCGGTGCTCGCGGCGTACCGCTGCGCTCCGACCGACCGTCCCCACGAGCTTGCTGGGTTCGTGCAGGCTTCGACGCCCCTGGCGGAGATCGTGGACCGGGCGACGGCTCGCGGGAAACCCATTCGGGTGTGCGCCATAGCGACGGCGCCCGGTCAGATGGGGGGTCGGCGTTGGCCCGTACCAGAGGTTGATGACCTCGTGTCGCTGGCCGGGCTGCTGGAGTTGCCACTCGATCAGCTGACCTGGGTGGCAGACGGGCGCGGGCTGCAGCGCCGGACGGCGCCGGGGCCGCTCCACGTCTATCGGTCTCACTGGGTCGCCCGGCCGGAGGCTGTGCCGCGGCTGCTGGAGACCCCGACGCCGCTGCTGCGTGCGGTCTTGAGACGGGTGCTCGACGAGATCCTGCGGTGGGTTCCGGTTCATCCGGCCGCCCACGGATTCGTCCGTGGTCGCAGCGCGGTGACCAACGTGGCAGCCCACGTCGGTGCTGCCACCGTGGTCTCTATGGACCTCCGCACCTTTTTCGCGGCGGTCACCGCGGCCCGAGTCAACGGCGCGTTCGTCAACATGGGCTTTCCCGAAGCCGTGGCCTGGAGCCTGACCGGCCTGTGCACCCAGCAGACACCGGTGCACGTCCTGTCCCAGATGCCGACCGGCGGAGACAGCTCAGCCCGGCATCGGCTTCGGGCCAAGTTGCGCGCCCGTCACCTACCGCAGGGCGCACCGAACTCCCCGGCGCTGGCAAATCTGGTCTGCTTCGCCCTTGATCGCCGGCTCGCCGGCTATGCCGCGGCCAGCGGGGCGACGTACACCCGGTATGCCGACGATC
>JAKDLH010000277.1 GCA_030452945.1 Microlunatus sp.
TGCGCGCCTGACCGGTCCTCGGAAGTGTCCCTCGATAACCGACCGACCTTCGAGAGTGCCCCTCGACAACCGACCTTCGAGCTATCACCGATGACCGTATCCACCGTCACTCGACCCCCGGCGGCTGGAGGCCGGCGCGCCGAGCCTCCGCGGGAACACCAACCAACACCAGGGCGCCAACCGCGGGGAGAAGGTCTGCGATCCATCGCAGGCGCTCCAGATCGGGTTTTGCCGCGATGACTTTCAGTTGCGTTCCTGTCCAGTCCGGACATCGACGCTCAGGCCAGGGACACCTTGGCATTCCAGGAGACGACGGTGCGCCAGATCAGTGCTGCGGTGACCAGGGGAAGCACCGGAACGAAACCCAGCGGCATGGCGTCGGCATTCTGGTTGTGAACCATCGCCTCGAGGAAGTTCATCGACACGACGGCGAGGCCACCGTCAGGCCCGATCCCCAGCGCCACGGGCACCGCGATGATGCCGAGGAACAGGAGCACCTGCATCACCATGTACAGCCCCAACCAGACGAGTACCGGACCACCGATGCCCAGCCGATTCATCCGCGACTCACTGCCGATCGAGGCGGCGAAGTAGTACTGCGCCAACCCACCGAGGAACAGGATGACTATGCCGACGGCGATGCCCAACACTGTCAGGGGAGATGCGACGTCAAAGATCAGTCCGAGTGTCTCGCGGAGTTGGCGGAGCGGGTCAGCCACCCCCAGGCTTCCCGCGGTACCCAGGTAGGCGACCAGCGCGAGGACCAGGTTCCACACGATCGCGGCCATCGTGACAGCGCAGCCCCAGAGCAGCTTGGACCAGTAGATGGTGGCCCCCTTCACGGGAAGGGACTGGGTGAAGTACCCGGTCTTGCTGTAGCTGGATCGCCAGTAGTCCCAGGCGAGGCCGACTTGCACGATCATCAGGAACGCTCCGACCCCGATGAACGACAGGCCAACACCCAGCTGCGAGATGAGCGGCCACCCTGTCCAGGCCGTCAACGCTCCCACGAGTGTCACGAGTGTGACGATCCCGAACACCACCCCCAGCCATCTGCGGGTCCGGAGGAATTCGTGCTTGATCAACGTGCCGACCATTGGTAAACCTCCCTGAACAGTTGGTCGATGCTCTTGTTGTGCTGGGCGCGCAGGTCGTCCACCTGGCCCGCCAGCAGGATTTTGCCCTGACGCATCAGGACGACGCCGTCGAGTATGGACTCCAGGTCATGGACCAGATGTGTGGAGATGAACACCAGTGAGTCCTCCGACAGGTTGCGCACCATGCCGTCGAGGATCACCTGACGCGCGGCCGGGTCCACGCCCGAGATGGGCTCGTCGAGGAGATACACCGTCGCCTGCCTCGACATCGCCAACGCGATCTGCACCTTCTCCCGCATGCCCTTCGACATCTCCTTGAGCCGCATGGACTGCGACAGTCCGAAGAAGCCGATGAGGTCGTCGGCCTTGGCGACATGGAAATCGGCGAAGAAGTCCTTGTACATCCGGATACACTCGCTGACCTTGGCTTGGTCGGGCAGGAAGCTGGCGTCGGGCAGGAAGGACACGTGGGCCTTGGATTCCGGTCCGAGGCGGTGTCCGGCGATAGTGACGTCGCCGGAGTGATCGGCGAGCACGCCGGCCAGTACCTTCAACAGCGTGGTCTTGCCGCAGCCGTTCTCCCCCAGGAGGCCGACAATCTGGCCGGTGGGCAGAGTGAGATCGAGTCCGTCGAGGGCTCGGAGCCCGCCGTAGGTCTTGGTCAGTCCCCTCACCTCGATCGCGGTTGTTGCCATGGCCTGTTCATGCCTCTGTCCGGGCTCGATCGAGGTCTGCCATGTCATGGTGGTTCCACCTTTCGTCGATGAGTGCCACGGCGTCGCTGACTTCCATGCGCAGGCCGCGGCTCACTCGGATGTAGTCGTCCGCTGCTTCGGTGACGAGGGCGCGCCGCAACGTGCTGATGCGTTGGCTGTCATCGGTGACGAACCTCCCGGAGGTTCTCTCCGAGCGGCATAGCCCGTCGCGCTCCATCTCCCCCAGGGCGCGCTGGACTGTGTTGGGGTTCACCCCAAGCCGGAGCGCGAGCTCCCGAACGCCTGGGATCCTCTGCCCCTGCCCCCATTCGCCCGTGACGATGCGGCGCGAGAACTCGGTGACGAGCTGGAGCCAGATCGGGGAGCTCGTGTCGAACTCCATGCCCACCCCCTTGTATTACTGTACTATGTGCTTAATACATTAGGACAGGAGTCGAGGCGTGTCAATCAGAGGTGTTGGCAACGGTGCTGCCACCAACCGGCCCTGTGGCCCCTTGGCTGCGAGCCATAGTCCGATGGGTGCCCGTTTGTGGTTCCTGCTGGAACGGCGCTGCCGGTTGTGGACGGACGAGTGATGTACCTAGCCAGTGGTGCAAGGACGCATCTGGTGGTGCGAACTCGCATGCTAGCGTGTGCCTATGACTAAGACCGTGCAGATTCGCGACCTGGATGACGAGGTGTACGCCGGCCTCGTCCGGCGTGCAGCTGAGCATGGGGTCAGCGTGCCGGAGCTTCTGCGCGCGGAGGCCACACGCTTGGCGGCACGACCGAGCGTCGAGGAGTGGTTGAGACGCACCCGGCAGCGCTCTTCGGACCTGAATCGCGCGCAGGTTCTCGATGCGCTCGATGAACAGCGCGGCGCCTGGCCCGATGATCGTCATTGATGCCTCTTGCTTGATCGAGGTGCTGATCGGCAGCCCAGGCGCCGAGCGGGTTCGCCAGAGACTGGCCATGGACAGCGACCACGCCGCTCCACACATCATCGACGTCGAGGTCTTCGGCGTCATTCGACGCCAGCACCTGCGCGGACAGCTTGACGCGACCGCGGCCGCCCAGGCAGTCGCAGACCTCCGTCAGTGGCCCGGCGAACGCTTTGGGCACCGGCACTTGCTCGCCCGAAGCTGGCAGCTGCGCGACACCGTGCGCGGTTGGGACGCGATGTACGTCGCGCTCGCCGAGGCGCTCGACGTGGTCCTGCTCACCACGGACCAGAGGCTCGCGGCCGCCAGCGGGCCAGCGTGTGTGATCGAGGCGTTCGACACAGGTTGACCGATGAGCACTCACGAGACGCCAACACCGAAAGCGGATTCTCCGTTTCGCAGACGCGCGTCGTCAGCCGGTGATGCCGCCAAGGACGCGGTCGCACCATTGAGGCTGGTGACAGCACCGTTACCAACACCCCCAATCAGCTGTGGTGGCTGCTGGCGCAGGGCGTTTGTCAATGCCCCGTCGCATGGGAGCCGTCGTGGTCAGTGGTTCGTCCCTGGGCGACGGGCCGCAATGGGCCTCGGCCACGGCGATGGTGCAGCGGGTCAGTGGCGCTGTTCGAGGAGATGCTCGTGTCCTGATCCCAGGACCGTGAGCGGGAGCAGGGTCTGGCCGGAAGGTCCGACCTCGATCTCGGTGCCCAGCTGTGGACAGACGCCGCAGTCGAAGCACGGCGTCCATCGGCAGTCGTCGACCTCACGCTCATCGAGCGCGTCCTGCCAGTCCTCCCAGAGCCAGTCCTTGTCGAGTCCGGAGTCGAGGTGGTCCCAGGGCAGGACCTCGTGCTGTCCGCGTTCGCGGGTCGTGTACCAGGCGAGGTCAACCGGCAGGTCCGCGAGTGCTGTGTCAGCCGCGGCCATCCAGCGGTCATAGGAGAAGTACTCGCTCCAGCCGTCGAAGCGGCCTCCGGCGCGCCACACCGCCTCGATGACCCGCCCGACCCGCCGGTCGCCGCGCGAGAGCAGCCCTTCGATGATGCCGGGCTTGCCGTCGTGGTAGCGGAAGCCGATCGACGAACCGTAGCGCTTGTCGGCCCGGATCGCGTCTCGCAGCCTGGCCAGCCGGGTGTCGGTCTCCTCGACCCCAAGCTGCCCGGCCCACTGGAAGGGCGTGTGTGCCTTGGGCACGAAACCACCGATCGAGACCGTGCACCGGATGTCGCGGCGGCCCGACACCTGTCGTCCCGTCTCGATGACCTTGGTGGCGAGGTCGGCGATCTGCAGCACATCCTCGTCGGTCTCGGTCGGCAGCCCGCACATGAAGTAGAGCTTGACCTGCCGCCACCCCGCGCCGTAGGCGGCCGCGACAGTATTGATGAGGTCCTCCTCCGTCACCATCTTGTTGATGACGCGACGGATCCGTTCCGAGCCGCCCTCGGGCGCGAAGGTCAGGCCGGACCGGCGCCCATTGCGAGTCAGCTCGTTGGCCAGGTCGATGTTGAAGGCATCGACCCGCGTCGACGGCAGCGACAGACCGGTCTGGGTCCCCTCGTAGCGGTCAGCGAGGCCCTTGGTGATGTCGCCGATCTCGGAGTGGTCGGCCGACGAGAGCGAGAGCAGCCCGACCTCCTCGAATCCGGTCGCCGCCAGCCCGCGCTCGACCATCTCACCGATGCCGGTGATCGAGCGTTCGCGGACCGGGCGGGTGATCATGCCGGCCTGGCAGAAGCGGCAGCCGCGCGTGCAGCCGCGGAAGATCTCGACGCTCATCCGCTCGTGGACGCTCTCGGCAAGCGGGACGAGCGGCTGCTTGGGGTAGGGCCACGCGTCGAGGTCCATCACCGTGTGCTTGGTGACGGTCTCCGGCACCCCGGCGTCGACGAGGTCGTCGCGGACCCGGATGTCGGCGATGAAGCCCTCGTCGTCGAAATCGATCGTGTAGAAGGCCGGCACGTAGACCCCGCCGGTCCGGGCGAGGCGCAGGAGGAGTTCGTGGCGCCCACCGGGCCGTCCCTCGCCCTTCCAGGCGTGGA
>JAKDLH010000278.1 GCA_030452945.1 Microlunatus sp.
CACCACCACGAATCCGCTAGTCACAGCCTCCTTGACCGACTTTGCCGAGGCCCTGAGCGGGGAGCCGATCAAGATGCCCAGCAGGGCCATGGCCGCGATCAGACCGATCTGGGTCGATGTCAGGCCGAGGTCCTCGGCCAACGCTGGCGTGACCGGGCCGATGACGCCCAAGATGTAGCCGTCGAGCAGCATTCCGCCGGTCAAGACGATGATCAATCGCCACATGAACCGCTTCTTGAACGCATCGGATGTCTGTTCGTACACAGGTGCAGAGGCTGTAGACATCAGATCCCCCTCGGATCGATGGTCGGCGGGTTCGTCCGCCCGGGGCATTTCGCGACGACCTCATCCGAGGCGTCGAACTGACCTGGCATGAACATCTCCTTGCATCTCTCGTGTGATGGGGGCATGGGCTCGCAGGGTTGCGATCCATAGGGGGCCGTGCGGCAAGATCAGGGCGCCTCGCGGGGCGACCAACTCTCTACTGCTGTGAGTCGAGACCGAGGAACACTTCTGGGTTGAGGGGCTGCGCCCAGACATGGTCGACGCGTCTGGGCGTCGATGTCTCTGCCCGGTGCTGTCGGGGTGGCGGTTGTCCGTGCGTGCTGGGCGGCTTGGTGGGTGCGATCACCGACCGTGGTTGTGCATCACGTGCTTGGTGCGGGAGTAGTCGTCGATGGCGTACAGCGAGAGATCCCGGCCGTAGCCGGAGCCTTTGAACCCGCCCCAGGGCGCCTCGGTCGCGATCACCAGGTGGGAGTTGACCCAGACGGTGCCGAAGTCGAGCTTCCCGGGCACCTCGAGACTGCGCCGGGCGCTCTCGGTGAACACCGACGCGGCCAGCCCGTACGGCACGTCGTTGGCGCGGCGGATCGCCTCGTCGTCGGTCTGGAAGGGTCTCCACGGTGACGACGGGACCGAAGATCTCCTCGCGGGCGACTTCGGCGTCTTGGGCCACGGCGACCAGTACGGTGGGCGGCACGAAGTAGCCCGGGCCCGCCAGCGGCGCGCCGCCGACGGCGGCGCGGATGCCGGCAGCGGCTGCGCGGTCCAGGTAGCCGCACACTCGCTCGAAGTGGGCCTTGGAAACCAGGGGTCCGATCTCCACGTCGTCGCCGACTCCGGGCTCGCCGACGACCAGTGTCGACACCTCGGCGACGAGGTGGTCGACGAGCTCCTCGGCCACCGAGGCGTGCACCAGCACGCGGCAGCCGGCACCGCATTCCTGACCGGAGTTCCAGTAGCCACCGGCCCGCAGCGCGGTTGCGGCGGCGCCGAGGTCGGCGTCGGCGAAGATGATCACCGGCGCCTTGCCGCCGAGCTCGAGGTGGACCCGCTTCAGCGAGTCTGCGGCGGCCTTGGCCACGGCGCGGCCACTGGTGACTGAGCCGGTCAGCGCGATCATGTCGAGGTCGGGGTGGGAGGACAGCCGGCCCCCGACCTCGGGACCGTAGCCGGTGATGATGTTCAGCACCCCTGCTGGCAGCAGGTCGGCGACGAGCTCGGCGAGCTTCAGGGTAGTGAGCGGAGTCTGCTCCGACGGCTTGAGCACCACCGTGTTGCCGGCGGCCAGGATCGGGGCGAGCTTCCACGCCGCCATCAGCAGCGGGTAGTTCCAGGGTGTCACCACACCGATCACGCCGAGCGGCTCGCGGATGATCACCGACAGGTGGTCGGTCATGTAGTCCGCGGCCGCCTGCGAGGTGATCGAGCGGCTGGCGCCGGCGAAGAAGCGGAAGGTGTCGACGGTGCTGGCGAGGTCGTCCTGGGACACCGACACGGGTTTGCCGGTGTTGGCTGACTCGAGCCTTTCCAGCAGGTCGCTGTTGGCCTGGATCCGGTCGGCGATCTGGTGCAGGATGCCGGATCGCTCCTTCGGTGTGAGTGCGCCCCAGGCGGGCTGGGCGGCGCGGGCGGCGCCGACGGCGGTGTCGACCTCGTCGGCGCTGCCCTCAGGCACCCGGGCGATCACCTGCTCGCTGCAGGGGTCGACGACGTCGATGAACCGGCCGGACTCACCGGCTCGGAACTGTCCGTCGATGAAGTGCTGTCCCGGCGGCAGGTCTTTTGGCCGGAGCAGTGACGCATCGCTGCGGCGGATGCCGGTCGGTGCGGATACGGATGTGGTCATCGGATCTCCAGAGGCAGTGCGTGGCTGGTCAGGCGACCGGCTGCGGTCGGAGGGCACCGGCGAGGTCGGCGATGCGTTCGGCCTCCTCGCCGGTCAGGGCCGCGAACGGCTCCCGTGGGCTACCGGCCGGGAAGCCGGCCGCCGTGAGTGCGATCTTGACGGCGGCGATGTAGTTGACCGACAGGGCGGCGTCGAGCAGCGGGTAGATCCGCAGCCAGGCCTGCCGGGCCTCGGCCAGGTCGCCGGCCTGGACCGCGTCGTACACGGCCACGATCTCGGCGGGGATGATGTTGGCGGTGCCGGCCATCACCCCGGCCGAGCCGGCCACCAGCGAGGACAAGATCAAGGTGTCCCAGCCGACGAAGGTGCCGACCAGATCGCCGTAGTAGTGGATCAGCTGTGCGGCCTGAGCCATGTCCGGGGTGGTGTTCTTGACGTAGCGGATGTTCTCGACCTGCTGTACCAGCTCGGCGACGGTGTCGGCGCCGAGGTCGACGCCGGTGGCGGCGGGCAGGTTGTAGAGCATCGCCGGGATGGAGACCGAGCTGGCGACCCGCCGCAGGTAGTGCTTGGTCTCCTCCAGGCTCAGCGCCTCGTAGAACGGGGCGACGGGCATCACGACGTCGGCGCCGGCGGATGCGGCGTGCTGGGTGAGGCGGATGGCTTCGGTGGTGCTGGTCGAGCCGGTCTGGGCGACCACCGGCACCCGGTGTGCGGTCTGGTCGACCACGGTCTCCACGACCAGCCGCCGCTCCTCGGAGCTGAGGGCAGAGAACTCACCGGTGGAGCCGCAGGCCACCACCCCGTGCACACCGCCGTCGATGGTGCGCTCGACCAGCTCACGCAGCCGGGGCACGTCGACGCTGTGGTCGGCGGCGAAGGGGGTGGCGAGGGCGACGAGGACGCCGTGGAGCGAGTGGGTCATGCGGACTTCCTTTCGGTGGCAGGTCGGGTTGGGTTGGGTGAGGCGGTCGGCGTCCAGGCGCGGGCCCGCTGCTGGCGGTCGGACGCGAGCAGGCTGGCGGCTTCCTGAGCCGCCGAGAACCCGGTGGTGATGGCGGACTCGGTGTAGAGGGTGCCGAGGTAGTCCCCGGCCAAGAACACGCGGCCGGTGCCGCGCAGCAGGGTCGGCTGCAGCTTCGCCCGGCCGGGGAAGCAGTACGGCGAGCCGTCCTTCCAGCGGAACGGGGTGGCCTCGACGACGCTGTCGGCGAAGCCGTGGCCGAGGATCTGGTCGAGATCGGCGAGGTGGCTGTTGACGATCTCCTCGTCGCTCTTGTCGAGCAAGGCCTGGCCCAGCCCGGCCGGTGAGAACGTCATGATGCTGCCGCCACGCTGGCTACTTCGACCGGCGCCAGCAACGGACCCACCGAGGCCATCTGTGAGCACCTCCGCGGCTCCGCCCTCGGCTTCCGTAACCTCACCAGCTACATCGCCCGATGCCTACTCGAGACCGGCGGATTCAGACCCCCACTACATCTCGATTCTGAAGAGCCCGCAAAGGCCCCGGGGAGGCCGAGCGACTCGGTGTTTGTGGCAGGTGTGCTGGCAGTCGGGTGGCCTGCGCGGGTCGGGGTGGCGGTCATGCCGGGCTCCTCCAAGTTCTCGTTGCGTTGCACCATGAATGCACTATGATGCACTGCATGGACAACAGTGCCAGCGACCTCTCGGCCGCCATCGGCGTCAAGGTGCGCGCCGAGCGCCAGGCCCGCGAGTGGACCCTTGACCAGTTCGCGGAGGCCACCGGCGTGAGCCGCCGCATGATCATCAACGTCGAACAGGGCTCCGCGAACCCCAGCGTCACAACGCTCCTGCGTATCAGTGACGCGCTTGGCATTGGTCTCCAAGCCCTCGTTGCTGTGCCCCAGGCCAAGCGCGTGAGAGTGGTCCGCGGTGGCGAGGCACCCGCGCTGTGGACCGGCCCCGGCGGCGGTCGCGGAATGCTGCTCGCCGGCACCGCCCCCCCGGACGTGCTCGAGTTGTGGGATTGGACTCTGGCGCCGGGCGACCGGCACGACAGCGAGGCGCACGTCGGCGGTACCAAGGAGATCCTGCAGGTCCGCAAGGGGACCGTCACCGTGCAGGTCGCCGAGCAAACTGAGGTCCTCCAGGTCGGCGACGCCATCTCGTTCGCCAGCGACGTCACCCACTCCTACGCCAACGAGGGCACCGAACCCGCGCGCTTCTCCCTGACCGTGTTCGAGCCCGGAGTCGGGGCCGGCGGCAAATCCGAGGCCAGTCATGACTGAGGCTGGCAACTCCCGGCGGCTCGAGGAGCTCCTCGCCGACACCGCCCAGGAGCACGCGTTATCTGCTGCCAGTTCATCTTCAGACCCGGCACCTACGACGACGACGACTTCTACCGCCTCGACGAGGAGATCGACGACTACGCCCGCAGGCTGCCCGGATTCGACCGGGTCGGGAAGTGGCTCTGGCCCGACGGCGACGTCGTCAACGCCATCTGCTACTTCACCGACCGGAAGTCGGTGGCCCAGCTGGGACGGTTCCCGCAGCACCGTGAGGCCAAGGGACAGGCGCAGCGCTGGTACGACGGCTACCGCATCGTTGTCAGCGACATCCGCGCCGCCCACGGTGACGGCCGCCTCCCCGCCC
>JAKDLH010000279.1 GCA_030452945.1 Microlunatus sp.
AGTACCTGTCCTTCGATCAAGAAGTGGCTGCTCGACTGCTGGAGCGGCTCAGCGCGCTCGCGGCCGACCCCGAACACAGCGCTCGATACGACGCCAGCACCGACCGATGGAGCGCCGAGTTCGACTCCGGAGCCGGACTCATCGTCTACGTCCTCAGCGACACCCACCGCCGCATCGTGATCCTGCGCGTGCTTCACCTGTCCTGAGCCGACATGCGTGCGCGCGACGACTGGGCCCGAGGGTTACTACGCTGACCCGACCGATTCGCGTAAGGCGCCTGGCGCAATGCAGTTTGTCGGACGGCTGTTGGTCAGCGGACTGCATCGACGGCGGAGGTCAGCGCTGTGGTCAGTTTGCGCATCGCTGAACCCGCGCTGCCGGTGGCGCTTGGTCCTAGCGCGGTGAGGCTCGACATCACCGCCGCGGCTTCCGCGAGGTCGAAGGTGATCGGACCGGGCTGAGCGTGGACGAGCATGCTGTCTCCGCCGGCCAGTCCTGGCCACATCAGACCGAGCAGTTCTTCGCGGCGTCGTTCGGCCAGTACGAAGGGGTGAGCGAGGTCGACCACGAACTGACGATCATCGCGGAGACCTCGCACAGCGTCTGGGCCGACGTGACCTGGTCCTACGATGGGCGCCCTCGGGGAAAGGTTCTGCTACCAGCTCGTCGGTACGGTTGATATTCGAATCGCTGTACTCACCCCACTCGACCTGAGCTGATATACCTCAGGGGTAACCGAGGCCGCCGGCTCCGTGCGACTGGACGTTCAGCTTGCGGCACGCCCACAGGTATCCGCAGCTGGTCGGCTTGCGAGCGTCCCGTACAAGGGTGGATAAGCGTCACGTGTGAGACGCAGGCCGATCACCACCGCTTGTACGCAAGAGGGTCGCTCTGCCTGCGTCCCGCAAGACGGTCGCTCTGCGTGCCTCCCGCACGACGGACGCTCTACGGCGACCACCCGTCTCGCAGCACTGACGTTCGGTGACACGCGCTGCCGGTGAGAGAAGCCGCCATGTCGGGGCGCATCAGTAGCCTTGCGGCTCATGAAGATGCAGCCTCCCGCCGACCTCGACGCCGTCCGAGCGTCGTACGACGCTGTGGCAGACAACTACGTCGACATGGTCGGTGACCCTGGCCCCTGGCCGCGCTCTGCACTCGACGCCTTCGCCGAGGAGGTGCGCGGGATTGGCCCCGTGCTCGACGCGGGCTGCGGGCCAGGATGGATATCTGACTATCTCCACCACAAGGGCGTCGACATCTGGGGCATTGACCTCTCACCGCGGATGATCGAGCACGCTCGACAGCAGTACCCAGCGGTGTCCTTCGAGGTCGCGTCGGTGACCGAACTAGATCCGGAAGCCGGATCGCTGGGAGGAGTCCTCGGCTGGTGGTCATGGTTCAACCTTCCCCGCAACTACCTGCCCGACGTGATCGCGACCATGGCCCGTGCCCTTCGCCCCGGCGGACAACTGATCATCGGCACCCACCGCGGCGCAGGTGACCATCCCCGATCTCGCTGCTACGGAGATGTCCCCGTCGAGTGGACGACTCATCTCTACGAACCAGAGGAGCTGACCACGCTGCTCATAGCGGCTGGACTGGAGATTGTGGTCGACATCAGACTTCCGCCTCTGCCACCGTCGCAGAGCCCGCAGTTGATCGTCGCCGCTCAACGACCACCCACGGCGTGAATGAGCCCACTACCAGCTCAGCCGCGTTGTTCAGTAGACGGTGGCTGAGCGGCACGTCTGAGACAGCGACCGGTTCGTCAGCGGCCGCCCGCTGGACGGTCGCTCTACGGCGACGGTGCGTCTCGCAGGACCGACGCTTACGGGCACGCCGCACCGCAGACCCCCAACAGTCGAGGCTCCGGTTCGGTTGTCAGCTACTGGACCAGCAAGCAGAAGGGGTGCCCAGCCGGATCGGCAAGCACGTAAAGAGGTTCGCCCTTGTCCTGCGATCGGTCATACAGCAGCCGAGCGCCTAGCTCTTCAGCTCGCTCGCGATGCCGCTCCAGGTCTTCAACCGTCGGTACCTTGAAGTCCATGTGCATCTGAATCGGCACGTCTTCGGCAGGCCATGAGGGCGGGGTAGTGTCCCGCTTCTCCTGAACGGTCAGGACTCGGCTCCCGGCTTCATCGAGGAGGACCAGCCAGTCCGCGTCATCAGGACTGCCGTCTGTCGTCGGCGCCTCTCCCTCCCGATAATGCAGGCCGAGGAGCTGACGGTAAAACTCGCCCAGCTGTCGGCAGTCTCGGGCGTCGATAGCCGTGTGAAGCAGCACCGGGAACTGTGACATGCGACCTCCTCAGCGGGATGGGTCGTCAGGCTATCGCTGACGATGAGCGGCGGCCATCGACCATGCATGAGGGCTGCGCCGGCGTTGTCAGTACGCGTCAGGTCAGGCAAGCGTCGCTGCCGATCGGACATACGCCGAACGCCGCGGGCGTTCCTTGGTGGCCGGTCCGGTTATGGACGCGCCTGTGCGCGGGTGGCGGCCTCACTCACGTGCTCCAGTTGTGCGAGTTGAGAGAAGGCGGTCGCTGGCCGGCCACTTGTCAGGCGCGTAGCGATCATCGTGGCGCACTCCGTCGGGTTGGCCCGTGAGGTGTCGACATCGAGGTCATATCGATGGGACCGGTGAACAGTGATCTGCCAGCGCCTCACCGGCGCCGGAATCGAGCCATCGGCGTCGTAGCCCGAGCCCCAGGTCGCGATTCGACGCTGCATGATGACGTCGAGCGGGCACCGGACTCCCACGAACAAGACAGGCAGCTCGGCAACGACTCTCGCGCAGTCCGGCAGGATGCCCAACGGTCGGGAGTAGTGGTCGTGATGGGTGGCGTCTACGACGACGTTCACGCCGAGGCGGCTGTGCGCAGCGATCGACTGGTACATCGCCATGTAGAGAGTCTTGACCAGTGGCTCCAGGTCGGGGCGCTCGCCGCCAGGTCGAAGTCCGATACCTGGCTGGAACCGCTCCGGTGTCGCCTTCTTGAACTTGTCGAGTCCCAGGTTCATCCAGACGCTATCGAACCCATCCTGAATGGCCTGGGCGATGCTCGACTTCCCAGCTCGAGGTGTCCCGTTGAGAACGATGATCTGACCAGCCATACCCCGTTACGCGATTAGCAGCGGCGGCGGTCTCCAGTATCGGTTCATGACGAGGGCTTGCCGCAAGACCGGTCGCTCAGCGGTCGGCGGTCAGCAGCGGTCCGTGGCGAGCGATCCAGGCCAGAAGCCCGTCGAAGACCGCCATGGGACCCAGCCGCTGCGCAGCGCGATGACGAGAACGTGCTCGCATGAACTGATCCCTCAACTCGCTCACCACCCGGCCCGGCGTCATGGTCGGGTAGGCCGCACACATCACCGTGACCCGGCGGACCTGCTCGGCCACCGCAACGTCGTCGTTGGTCAGATCGGTGAACGACCAGACAGCGTCAGCGAAGTCGACAGACCGGCGGCCAGGTCGCACGTCTGCGTCCCAGTCAATGAGCGCAACGGGTCGGCCCCTGTGGAAGACGGTGTTGTGGGGGCCGAGATCGCCGTGACACACGGTCTCGGCGCCCTCGCACAGACTGCTGCCGGCGGCAGCGTCGTGGAACTCCCGGATCAACACCGCCGCAGCCGTCAGCTGATCCTCAGCCAAGTTGTACGGCGCGTGCTCGAGAACGGCTCCCTCGATGAAGGTGAAGACGTCGTCCCCGTCCACCGAGCGGCCGAGCCAGCGGGGTGCGCCCCGGAAGCCGACCACCTCGAGATGGGTCAACAGCGCCGCGATGTAGGCCGACCTCGCATGCGGAGTGACGTGGTTGGCGTCGCCCACACGACGAACTCGCCTCGCCGGGGCGTGCTCGCCGTCGTCGAATCCTGCCACACGACCATCGTGGCGACCCCTCTGGACGATACTCACAGACGGGTCGGCTTACGGGCTTTGATCGGCCTGATGTCGATCGTGGGTGAGCGCTGGGCGGGGAAGCATCGTTCGTCCGTGCAGGAGCTTTCGTCGAATCCTCTTCCAGTGGGGATGGCCAAGGTGAGACCGTGGCGCAATGTCGAGTGGGAGTCAGGGTGTGGAGTTGCTGACCCGGTCCTGGCTGGAGTCAGGTGACCGACTTCGGGGCCGATCGCTCGGCCTGACCGATGCGGAGTACCTCTGGCTGCCGACAGATGAGGGGTGGACAATTCATCCCGATCCGAAGCGCCTCGGCCGGTGGAGCTACGACTACGACTTCGCCCACCGTCACCCGCTCCGCTCACGAGCATTGCTTGGAGGTTGGTACACGTCATCGCCGACAACGAGATGTACTGTCCAACGCCTCGTCGCGGAGCGTGAGAAGGCTGAATCGTCGCCGGGGTCGATCGCTGAAGCTGCGGTCCACAGTGCAATCTCGGTCTGCGACCAGCTGGGACGGCGTGCTGCGTCGATGTCGACGAAGCCAGCGGTGTGCAGATCGCGCGCGACATCCATGCGCGAGATCCATGCCGGCAGTCGCCCGGCGGCGGCCTGGCTCGACGGCTCCCACGTGGTGATCACGACCTTGACGGCCGGCTTCAGCAGCCGGAGACACTCCTCAGCCGCACCGAGCGGTGAATTGGCGAAGTGGAACGCGTCAACGCAGAGCAGCGCCTCGGCAGACTGGTCTGGAAGGTCGGTGTCTGCCAGATCTGCAGCCCGGAACTCCGCACGGTTGGCCAGCCCCAGCTGGTCAGCCCTCGCCTCTGCCGCACGTA
>JAKDLH010000280.1 GCA_030452945.1 Microlunatus sp.
CCCACAGGCGCGGCGGGCCGTGGCCTTCGGTGACGCTCGCAGTGAGAGTGTGGGCGAGTCGTACAGCCGGGTACGGCTGCACGATCTCGGGCTGCCGGCGCCCACCCTGCAGCTCGAGGTCTTCGACCGCAACGGCTACCTGATCGGTCGCGCCGACTTCGGTTGGCAGGAGCACCGCACGCTCGGGGAATTCGACGGGCGAACCAAGTACGGCGGGCTGCGCCGGCCGGGGGAGTCGCCGGAGGACGTCGTCCACCGTGAGAAGCTGCGCGAGGACGCTTTACGCGACCAAGGCTGGGAGATCGCGCGCTGGGACTCAGACGACCTCCGCCGTCCCGAGGTGATCGCTGGCCGCCTTCGTCGGGCGTTCGACCGGGCGGCCGGCCGCCCCCTGGACGGGACGTAGCCACCTACCCGAGCGACTTGGGTGGGGTGGCGGGCAGGGGCGAGCGAGTCCCAGACATGGGTCGGCCCCTCGTGCCGTGGTGGCAGAGGGGCCGAATCACCATCAGATTCTGGTGTCTCAGGTGATGCGCTCAGTCTCGTCGTGGATGGTCAAAGCGACCTGCCTGAGCTTGTCTGCGTGCGCCTTGGAGTGGTGAGCGCAGAAGAGAAGCTCGAAGCCGCTGGCCATGGTGACTCGTACGTAGGCCTGCGCGCCGCAACGATCGCAACGGTCAGACGCGTTCAGTGCGCCCTCGATGACGGTGGTGGTCATGGTGGCCTCTCTTCCTCGGGGTACATCTAGTCAACATCGAATCAGGCTCGGGTTGTTCCCTTTCTCATCTTTAGTTCATGACTCTTGGATAACAAACCGATCCTGGGTGCCCACGACGGTAGCCTCGCAGCGTGCCCAGACCCCAGCCTGCCCTACCGACACAACCGGGTGTGGACAGCCGGGACTACGAGGCTCGCCACCTGCTGGTGCTCGAGGGGCTGGAGGCCGTTCGCAAGCGACCGGCCATGTACATCGGCTCCACCGACACCCGGGGGCTGATGCACTGCCTGTGGGAGATCATCGACAACTCCGTCGACGAGGCGCTGGGCGGGCACGGCCGCGAGATCAAGGTCGCACTCGCCCGGGACGGCAGCGTCTCGGTGCACGACCACGGCCGCGGCATCCCGGTCGATATCGAGCCTCGTACGAAGCTGTCCGGTGTGGAGGTGGTCTTCACCAAGCTGCACGCCGGTGGCAAGTTCGGCGCCGGCTCCTACAACGCCACCGGCGGACTGCACGGTGTCGGCTCCTCGGTGGTCAACGCGCTGTCGGCCCGACTGGACGTCGAGGTCGACCGAAACGGCACCACCTGGGCCATGTCGTTTCGTCGCGGCACCCCGGGCGCGTTCGACGGAGATGGTCCGACCGCGTCGTTCACCGCCGGCAGCGGGCTGCGCAAGCTCGGCCGCACCCGCAAGGGGGCCACCGGAACTCGGGTGCGCTACTGGCCCGACCGCCAGATCTTCGTCAAAGAGGCGGAGCTGTCCCTCGACGACCTGCACAACCGGGCTCGGCAGACCAGCTTCCTGGTTCCCGGTCTGGCGTTGCAGGTCACCGACAGCCGAGGGGCCGAGGCGAGGAGTGAGCGGTTCCTGCACGAGGGCGGCATCGCCGAATTCTGCGAGTTCCTGGCGCCCGACGAGGCGGTGACCGAGGTGGTCCGGCTGCGGGGGCAGGACCGCTTCACCGAGACCGTGCCGATGCTGGACGACGCCGGGCACATGACGCCCACCGACGTCGAGCGGGACCTGGACATCGACATCGCGGTGCGGTGGGGGACCGGTTACGAGTCGACACTGCGCAGCTACGTCAACATCATCGCCACGCCCAAGGGCGGCACCCACGTCGCCGGCTTCGAACGGGCGCTGACCAGATCGTTCAGCACCGCGCTGGACGGCACCCGGCTGCTGAAGTCCGGGGAGGACATCGTCAAGGACGACGTGCTGGAGGGGATGACCGCGGTCGTCACCGTCCGGCTCGCCGAACCCCAGTTCGAGGGGCAGACCAAGGAGGTGCTCGGCACCCCGGCGGTGTCGGGGCTGGTCGCGAAGGCGACCCAGCGAGAGCTGACCGCCTTCCTCACCTCGACCAAGGCTGGGGCCAAGGCCCAAGCCCGGGCAGCGATGGAAAAGGTGGTCGGGGCGTCCCGCGCGCGAGTCGCGGCCCGAGCCCACCGAGAGGCGCAGCGCCGCAAGAACGCGCTGGAGTCGTCGTCGTTGCCGACCAAGCTGGCTGACTGCCGCAGCACCGACGTGGACCGGACCGAGTTGTTCATCGTCGAGGGCGACTCGGCGATGGGGACCGCCAAGCTGGCCAGAAACTCAGAATTCCAGGCCCTGCTGCCCATCCGCGGCAAGATCCTCAACGTGCAGCGGGCCTCGGTCGGCGACATGCTCAAGAACGCCGAGTGCGCGGCCATCATCCAAGTGGTTGGGGCCGGCTCCGGTCGCACGTTCGATCTCGACGCGGCCCGCTACGGCAAGATCATCTTCATGGCCGACGCCGACTCCGACGGCGCGCACATCCGGTGTCTACTGGCCACGCTGTTCTTCCGCTACATGCGGCCGCTGGTCGACGCCGGCCGGGTGTTCACCGCGGTACCGCCACTGCACCGGTTCGAGCTGACCAACCCGCGGAAGGGGATGGAGCGGTTCATCTACACCTACTCCGACACCGAGTACCAGCGCAAGGCAGCCGAGCTGACCAAGCGCAACCTGAAGTTCAAAGAGCCGCAGCGCTACAAGGGCCTCGGCGAGATGGACGCCGACCAGCTGGCCAACACGACGATGAGTCCGCGGCACCGGACGCTGCGCCGGATGACCGTGGACGACGGACTGATCGCGGAGACCACGTTCCAGATGCTGATGGGCAACGACGTGGGTCCGCGCAAGGAGTTCATCGTCGACGGCGCGTACGCGCTTGACGCCTCGGCGATCGACGCCTGAGCCGGAGCCGGAACTAGCAGCACGCGACGGATCCGGCGGACGCGACGTTGACAGATCGTTCGTCGTGTTGCCGGCGGTGGGCGAGTGGTCGACCCCACTCGGACATCACCGGTGGGTGACACCGTGTAAGGTACCGGCGAAGGGGAGTACCCCGAGACTTCATCGACCATCGTCACCACGACCTGAATTGGTCCGGTGGTCGGCCCTCAGTAGCTGGGCGGGGGAGACCTTCGCATGGACAACACGCCATGGGAAGGACGACCCTATGACCGCCGCACTTGTGGTCTCGCGGAAATCTTCGGTTGCCGGCACCTCGCCTGAGACCAGGCTCATTGTGGTGGGCGGTGTGCCCGGTGCGGGAAAGACGACCGCCATCGCCGTGGTGGCCCGGGAACCGGGCGTACGCGTGCTCGACCCGGACCAGATCCGCGATCGGCTGAAGGATCTCCTGCCGGCCGGGACCCTGTACCGGCGCTACCGATCCCTGGTCCACCTCACGCATTGGGTCCGGGTGCTGATCGCGGTGTTGACCGGGCCTTCTCGGAGCGTCCTGGTGGTGCACGACCCGGCGAATCGCCCAGTTCGGCGCAAACTGCTCGTCCGACTGGCTCGGGGTGCTGGTTGGCAGCCAACGCTGTTGCTCATTGACGTACCTAGGGCGGCAGCGGAGACCGGGCAGCTTGTCCGCGGCCGCGTGGTGAAACACCCATGCTTTGAGGGGCACTGGCGGCGTTGGTCGTCTTTGAGGGCCGAGATAACTGGCGGCGGGGGGCCACTGGACAGCACCGCCTGGGTTCGCATCCTGATGGTCGACCGTTCGATCGCTGCGGCAACGCTCTCGGCCATTGCTGCTGGCCGTCCCACACCGAAGAGCAGCAACAACTCAGCCGCGGGAGGAGACCGCGACGATGGGCTGGCCAGCGGGGACGCCGGAGCCGTCCCGACGCGGATCTATCTCGGGTAGCTCGACCGGCGACCCGCTGGCGGCGGCGGCCACCGCCGGAGCTGCTCCGACCCAACCGACCAGCAGGATGTCCTCGCCCTTGAGGAAGCGGTGGCACCGGACGCCGCCGGTGGCGCGGCCCTTGCCCGGGTACTCGCCGAACGGGGTCACCTTGACCGTGCCGGCGTCGGTGCCGGGCAGAGCCGAGGACGTACCGGCGACCGTCACCACGACCGCCTCGACTGCCGGTACGGCGCCGAAGAACACCGCTTGGGCGCCGATGCCCAGCTTGATTCCCGCCATACCGCCCCCCGAGCGGCCCTGCGGCCGCACCGACGACGCAGGAAAGTGCAGCAGCTGGGCATCGTTGGTGATGAAGGTCAGCTCGTGGCGGTCGTCGACCAGTTCGGCGGCCCCGACCACGGTGTCGCCCGGCTCCAGCCGGATCACGTCCCAGCTGTCGCGCCCCAACACCTCGGCGTTGACCCGCTTGACCACCCCGCGTGCGGTGCCCAACACCAGTCCCAGTGAGGTGTCGGCGAGCGTGGTCAGGCACAGCACCCGTTCGCCCGGATTCAGGGTGAGCAGTTCGGAGACGTGCGTGCCACCCTGCAGCTGGGGCGGGTTCGCGGTCCTCGGTACGGTCGGCAGGTCCAACACGTTGACCCGGATCAGGCGCCCGGCGCTGGTCACCACCCCGAGGTCCCCGCGCGCGGTGCCGCTGACCGCGGAGACGATCACGTCGTGCTGCGCGCGAGGACCGGTGGTCGGCAGCGGATCGTCGTGGTCGGTCCGGGCCAGCAGCCCGGCCGAGGAGAGCAGCACCCAGCACGGGTC
>JAKDLH010000281.1 GCA_030452945.1 Microlunatus sp.
GATCGACGGTGCTGAGCTGGAACCAGCCCTCAAGCGCCTAACGGGAACCACCGCCCCTGCACGCTCTCACATCGGCCCCGCGGCGCCGGAAGCGGAGCAGGAATCCGACTTCGCATCAGTGCTCGCGCGCATGGAACTTCTCGCCGCGCTACGCGAGCAAGACCGGCGCCGTGCCATCGAGCACCTTGACCGCGCCGAGCGCCATCTCACCCCGGCCCGCGCTGAGGACGACAGAGCCGACATTGAAGTCCTTTACGCAATTGTGATCCTGGTGCGGCAGCTGATGCTTGATGCAACCGTCGCTGAGGACGAAGTACTCGACGCGCTCCACTCCGCCGTCACCGAGCACGGGTGGCTCGATCCTGGTGTAAATCACTGGGCAGGTAACCGCGTCGCGGCCAGCCACACCGCCTGGGCGAAGCTGGCCCAGCAACTCCAACACGCACAGAGACGGCTTGGGGAGCCCAGCTGGTATCAAGCGGCAGTGGTCATGGATGACATCGTGGACCTCTATCGCACGACCCGGTCGATTCGCGCGTTTCGGCGCGAAGCCGACGACCTTGCGGTTCGCGATGTGATCGCACCAATGATCGAGTCTGGCTTCGCCGCGCAAGCATCGCTACTGCGCCACTTGCACGACCATGTGACGTACTTGAAAGCCCGTGTTGACGAGGGCGTGGCTACCGACCAGGAGCTCGCTGATCTTCCGGCCGCGCAGGACCTCGCCGAAGCGATCGCAGAGCAGACACGAACGGGTGATGCGAACCCAAAACTCTCGGCCGACGATGGCAGGGGCACCAAGTCGTCGGCTGATCGGCTTATAAGCGAGATCTCACGCCGCACGGCTCTAGCTCGGTTCAGCACTGGCAGCATCGTCGCCGACACAGTTCTCGAGACCATTCGCTCTGGTCTCGCAGACTCACAGGACTACACGACACGTGAGGATGTCGCCTCAGCAGCAGATCTCGTGACGATGCTGCTGGTCAGCTTTACCTATGACCGCGAGCGTGCGACTTCAGCAACCCGCCCGTATCTCTTCGACCAGAACGCTGTAGAGGAAGACCTCGCCAGCGACTTGCAGGACTACCTCGTTGGCTGCGGCCAGCTCGCTGGTGTCCGCACCGAAGTTCGGCGCGTCGGTGGCGGACGCGTCGATATTGAGTTCGCGTTCAGTGGCTTCAACCTCTACGTCGAGCTCAAGGCCGATTCCACCGCTGTTCCACTCGGCGACAAAGGAAACTACCTCCGTCAAACAGCGGCTTACCAGAGCACCGATGTACGGGTCGGATTTCTGCTGGTGTTGAAGATCCTCAAGCCCAAGAATGTCGCGACCCACCTGACCGATAACGCCGAGGTGTTCGAAGTTCTTGACGCCGAGGGGCAGGAACGACACGTCGTTGCCTTGACGCTATCGGGTGGACGTACGACGCCGTCGGGAATGTGACACAACAACTCACACCGACCGCGTCGGCACTGAGTCGACGAGCCTATCCATGCCGCGCATGGTTATTCACGTCTGCTAGGCCTAGACACGGCGACAAGCGGCCTCAGGTTCTAGTAGCGCCCGGCAGGTGTCTACCTGGACACCTACCGGGAACTTACTAAAACTTTGTGGAGAAGCGGGGACCTTACTACAACACAAAGCCCAGGTCAGGACGCTGGAGGCGCTGCTCAAGAAGCTCCCGAAGCCCGGCGATCCGGTCCCAAGACGTCCCAAAGGCCGTAAGCCTGGCACGGCCCGTCAACTCGACACCGAGCAGACCCAGGAACTCATCGCCGCCTACCTGGCAGGGAGCACCGTCTACCAGCTGGGCGACCAGTTCGGCATCGGCCGCCGGACGGTGGGCAAGATCCTCACCCGCAACGGTGTCCAGACGAAGCACCCGGGTCTGAGCCCCGCACACGTCGACCAGGCCGCTCAGCTCTACGAGGGCGGCTGGTCACTGGCCCGGATCGGTGAGCGCTTCGGCGTCACGGCGAGCACGGTGCACCGCCGTCTACGCGAACGCGGCGTCACCACCATGCGACTCCCGAGCGGCGCCGCCCGATGAGCGGGAAGAAGCGGCTCAGCCGCCACGACGACCGGCCAGGTTCCGCGTTGAGCATGTGGTACCTCTGGCAGCTGGTCCCATCGACCGAGGAAGTCGATGGCGACGACGAGGCGTTCACGGACGAGATGTGGTCGTATTACATGCACCAGATCGGGGATGAGTCCGAGCGCCCCGACGGAATCCCGGACCTCTAGTCGCCGCTCGGGCCGGTCGAGCCAGATGAGGGGGCAGACCCAGCTGCCTAGCAGGACAGCTGAAGCCTCGTTCACAGTGAGCACGTGGTGCACGCTCACCGGGCGCTACTAGCCACCCCGCGAAGGCACGGGCGAAGCCTTCGTAGATCCGGGCAACCGAGGAATTGGCTGGCGACGGGGACGCTTTCACGGAGCAGACGTGGACGGACTATTCAGACCGGATCGCATCGGACCTCGGCGGACTCGACGGCATCCTGAACCTCGGCTCATTCCTCGGGCCGTTCGATGATGCCGGCTTACGCTAGAAGCCATACCTCTCCTTGCGAAGGCGGAATGCCTTCTCACCACCTTCCATTACTCGAGTGATCTCCTCACGTACCATCGGGACATCGATGGTTCCCTCCAGACCGATTTTGCCGCCTGACTGATCGCCAACAATCCGATAGTCACAGGCAACCACGAGTTCGGCGTCACCATTCACAACGAGGTTCGCATTGTGACTTGCGAAGATTATCTGGCGCCGTCGTTTGGCGGTCCAGAGCTGGGAGACAATGTCTTGGACGATCTGACTGTCTAGGTCTTCTTCCGGCTGGTCGATAATCAGCGGCATACCAGCCTGAGACAGAAGGATGCGTAGCAGTGCGGTGGCCTGCTGCCCGGCCGAGGCGGAGCTGAACGGGATGAACTCCTTCTCTTTCGTCTGGTATTCAAACAGAGGCGTGTCGAGGATTGGCGTGAGTGCGAGATCCACCCAGCCGTCAGCGGTGATACGGCTTCGAACACGTTTCTGATCGGCCAAGGGAAACTCGAGGCGGCTTAGGACCGGAGTCAATTCTGACGTATGGTCTGAGCCTTCCTCGAGGCGTGAAAGTGATTCCAGCTCAGCCAGCGCCAACTCCCACGTCTCCAGAGGAGAGTTCTCCTTGCGCAGGCTGCCGAACAGGTCGTCGACACGACCCGTTCGAACGCCAGACCCTTGGATAACACCGCGGAACCGGCGTTCAACGGCTTCAAGCCCGTGCCCCTTGTGGATGGACGCACGTAGGAGACCCGCGGACAAATCGGTAAGTCGCGTGCACTCACCTGCGAGCAGTTCCGAACGCTCAGCGTAGAGCGCGACGAGCTGCTGGCGAAGGTCCGCGTGAACAGCTGCTGGGTCACCCAAGGCTTCTCGCTCGCGCTTGTGCTGCTCAAGGAGCTCGACGGCTGCCTTGCGCTGTTTCTCAACCTCAGCCAACTCATTCAGGTGCCCCTGGTGGGCCGTGGAACGCAGCTTTACCTCGTCGTACCGCACATCGAAGATCTCAGTTGCAATCCGCACTTCATGAGTTGCCCGATCGAGCGCCGAACCTTCCGCCCGCCCTTCGCGAACTGTCGATAGCGCGGCCGTGACCGTCGCTTCGGCGTCACGGAGGAGAGCGAGGCGGGCGTCTCGCGCAATCTGAAGAGTCGGTTCAATTGACGCTGGGACCTCCGCCGGCTCGTCCCGGTTCCGTATCGCTCGTTGGATACGGTCGACTAACATATCGAAACTCGTTTCAACTTCCAACAAATCTCGATCTGCTACTCGCTCGCTCTCGCGCACCCGATCCATTCCCGGTTTGGCATCCAGGACTTCGCGATCCTCCGGTGACAGGTCAGTAAGTGATTTCCGGAGATTTGCTGCTTGTTCAGCTAGCGACTTTTCGGCAAGACGCTGCTGCTCGGCCGACGCTTCAAGGTCACGGGCACGCTGCAGTCGTGCGTAGTTTTCCCGAAACCTGCCGGCCAGTTCGGTGACGCGCTGATCGACCGCGTCGAGGGACCGCTGGATGGGGGCCGTCACGAACCTCATGAGTTCATCGAGCCGAAGAGCGACGCTGCTGAGTTGCTTCTGGCTATAGGCATGTACCGGCAGAAGCGTCCGTACATGGTCCTCCCGCACCTTGGTGAAATCGTCTCCGCCGACCTTGAGCAGGAGCTCGCCGCTCGTGGAAGATCTCCTCACTACATGCGGGATGTCATTGATCGAGAAGTGAACCTCAACTTGGCCCTCAACGGCCCTGAGGGTGTTATGGATGAGACGTTCGCGCCTCTGAGCAGGGTTCGCCAAATCGTCATCGTCCGCCTGCGCGGCTTGATCGCAGAGTCCCCATCGTAAGTAGTCCAGGATCGTTGACTTACCTGTTCCCCGACCCCCGATGATCGCGTTGTACTGCGTGTTGAAACTAAGGTCTACCGGACCCAAGAATTTGCTGTTAGAGACCGTGATCCGGGAGATGAGTACTGACGGTAGTTCGGGCTGTCCTTGTGAGAGACGCGACTCTTTGCCAAGGCACGCCTGACGCAACGCTTCAGCAGTCGGCTCCGCCCACTTGACCCACGTTGAGTGCCGCCCGAGGTCCTCGAAGCTTGCGTTGCGACTGTCCGATGTTTGGAATATTGCGAGCGGCTTACTACCCCATGCCGGATCCTCACCAGCGAAGATCCG
>JAKDLH010000282.1 GCA_030452945.1 Microlunatus sp.
TGCCGATGTTCGATTTGCGGATGCCGATGGTGGGATCGATCACGACGACTCCGAGGATCACCATGTCCAAGGCGCTGGACCGGTCTGCCCGGCCACTGACCAACGCGCCGTGCCGCGCGGTCTTGCCGCAACCGCCGATCAACTCCTCGCCGTTCTCGGTGTCGTCGGCCTCGACCGCGACCCAGAGATCGGTGTCACCCAGCCGGATCCGGTCGCCGGTGGTCGGGCCGTACAGCCTGGCGTAGTCCTCGCCGCGGATGCTCCTCATGACCGGTCCGCGACGATCTGCACCGCACTGACCTGGCGTTGCTGACCAGGGTCGACCTTCACCGATGATCCGGCTGGCTGGTCGAGCCGGTACCTACCCGGTTCGGTCACGCTGACCTCGAGAGCGGGGTTGAGGCTGTCCAGTGGCACGTGCGAGGAGACCCAGATCGGAAGCCTGCCCGTGTTGCGCAGCGTGGCCACGGCTCGTCTCCGGCCCGGTGCCAGGTCGATCTGCTCAGCCGCCGGCCGAATGCTGCCGGCGGAATCTGGAGACGGCGGGCCGAACGGCGCCATTACGTGGACCAGAACTGTCCCGTGTGGGAACAACGCCTCGATCTCGATCACCGGCACCAACGCCGGAACGTCTGGTAGCAGCCGATCGCGCGGCGCGATCGCCGGGGCACGAAGGAGGATCTCGGCCAACGGCACGTCGTCCCAGGCCATCTCCTGCACCTCGTCACAGACCAGCGCGATCGCCTCAGCAGCCCCCAGCTGGGCACCCCGGGCGATCCGACGACGAGCCAGATCTGCTCCGGCCGCCACCTCCAGACGCTCCCGCTCCCGCGGCGTGAGGTGCACGCCCGCCTCCCGTACTGCTGACATGGACATGGTGCTTCTGGGTCGTTGCGGGATCACGTTAGCAGTGCTTCGGACGGCGGTCTGACCATCTGCGCCGAGCCAGACGAGACCGGCACCGGTGCTGACTGGACCGTACGCCGGAAGACTGATCGACACAGCAGGACCCAGCAGACATGCCGCCAGCCACGCGGTGTAAAAATATGCCGTGGCAGCGCAGCTCCTCACTGGTCTCAGGAACCGACTCATCGTGTCCGCGCAGGCCTACCCGGGGGAACCGATGCGTACTCCAGACACGATGTCCAGGGTGGCGCAAGCGGCCGTGATTGGCGGCGCGGCCGCGATCCGGTGCCAGGGGTTGGCTGACGTTGAGCTGATCTCCGCGACTGTGAAGGTACCTGTCATCGGGCTATGGAAGGACGGCCACGACGGCGTCTTCATCACCCCGACGCTCGACCACGCTCTCGCGGTGGCCGACGCCGGCGCGGACATCGTGGCGATCGATGGGACCAGGCGGGAACGCGGCGATGGACTCAGTCTGGTCGAGACCATTGCGGGTCTACACCAGCGCGACGCTTTGGTGATGGCGGACTGCGGCAGCCTGGACGACGGGCTCGCCGCAGCCGACGCCGGCGCAGACGTGGTTGGAACCACGCTCGCTGGCTACACCGACGATCGGACGAAGACCGATGGGCCGGACCTGGAGTTGATCGCCGAGCTGGCCGGCCGGATTCGCGTACCGGTGGTGGCGGAGGGGCGCGTCCACACCCCGGCACAGGCGCGAGCGGCTCTGGATGCTGGGGCGTTCGCTGTCGCGGTCGGCACCGCTATCACTCATCCGACGACGCTCACGTCCTGGTTTGTGGAGGCACTCTGATGGAAGTCATCATCCAGTCGGATGCGAAGATGATCGCTCGGATCGTCGCGGACACCGTTCAAGCTCTACTGGCGCGCAAGCCTGCTGCGGTGTTGGGGCTGGCCACCGGGTCCTCCCCGTTGGCGGTCTACGACGAGTTGGCAGAGCGGTACGCCGCTGGGCAGGTGTCGTTCGCGCGGGCGCGGGCGTTCATGCTCGATGAGTATGTGGGGCTCGAGGCCGACCACCCGCAACGCTATCGGAACGTGATTGATCACGATCTCGTCTCTCGGGTGGACTTCGCCCCCAATGCCGTGCAGAGCCTGGACGGCCTGGCCGCGGACCTGATGGAGATGTGCACGGCGTACGAGGCGGCGATCGTGGACGCGGGTGGGGTTGATCTACAAATTCTCGGGTTGGGCACCGATGGGCACATCGCTTTCAACGAACCCGGCTCCTCGCTGGCCTCGCGGACCCGGATCAAGACCTTGACGGCTCAGACCAGAGAAGACAACGCCCGGTTCTTCGGCGGCGACATAGACGCTGTGCCCCAACACTGCTTGACCCAGGGTCTGGCCACCATCATGTCGGCCCGACATATCGTGCTTGTGGCCACCGGACGGGGCAAGGCGTACGCGGTGCACCAGATGGCTGAGACCGGGGTCAGTGCGATGTGGCCGGCCACGATCCTGCAGCACCATCCCCACGTATCGGTGCTCATCGACGCCGCCGCGGCAAGTCGACTGCAATTGGCCGAGTACTACCGCCAGACCTACGCCAACAAGCCGAGCTGGCAGGGGCTATGACCCAATTTCGGAGCCGGCGCTCCACACACCGAGACAGTAGGAGGAACTGATGTCCTCAGCGCCCGCTGCGCCAAGCCCAGCCGGCTCACCCGCGTTGGTCTACGTGGTGAGCGGAATCGCCGCCATCGGCGGATTGCTGTTCGGCTACGACACCGGCGTGATCTCCGGCGCACTGCTCTTCATTCAAGACGAGTTCGCCCTCCAGCCTCTGATGGAAGGCTTCGTCGTCAGCTCGCTCCTTATCGGAGCCCTGGGGGGCGCCGTCCTCGCCGGGCGGATCTCCGACCGATTTGGTCGCAAACGCACCGTCATCGGCGCGGCGATCGTGTTCGTCGTCGGCGCCATCCTGGCCGCCTTCGCCCCCTCGGCTTGGTTCCTGGTCGCCGCTCGAGTCGTCCTCGGCATCGCTATCGGCGCGGCGTCGGTGATCGTCCCGCTCTTCATCGCCGAGGCAGCACCCAAGCATTTGCGCGGACGGCTGGTCGCGGTGAACCAGCTGCTGATCACCATCGGTATCGTTCTGGCCTACGTCACCAACGCGATCTTCGCCTATCCCGGCGGATGGCGCTGGGCGTTCGGCTTGGGAGTCGTCCCGGCCCTCGCCCTCGCGATCGGCATGCTGTTCATGCCCGAGACCCCCCGCTGGCTGGTGGACAAGGGCCGGGTCGATGAAGCACGTACCGTTCTGCATAGATTGCGACGGCCGACCCAAGCCGACACCGAGCTCCAAGAGATCCGGCACATTGCTGCGTTGGACGCCAAGCTCGACGAGCCGAAGATCTCCGACCTCGCCGCCCGGTGGGTCCGTCCCGCTCTCATCGCCGGCATCGGAGTCTCGTTCTTCGGCCAGCTGGCCGGAGTCAACACCGTCATCTACTATGCGCCAACCATTTTGAACTCGGCCGGTCTGGGGGCATCGGCGGCGATTCTGGCCACGGTCGGGGTAGGGGTCGTCAATGTGGTGATGACCCTCGTAGGCATGAGCCTGATCGACAGGGCCGGCCGGCGGGTGCTGTTGATGATCGGCTTCCCCGTGATGGCGGCCTGTCTCATCGCCTTGGGTGTCGCACTCTCTGGTGAGGAGCTCGGCCCCAACGCCGGAATATTCGCGGCCATTTGCCTTGCCGTCTACATCGCCGCGTTCGCGCTCAGCGTCGGTGTGGTCGTCTTCGTCCTTCCCTCCGAGATCTACCCGCTGCGGATCCGGGGAGCGGCCATGAGTGCCACCATGGCGACAAACTGGACGATGAACTTCGTCGTGTCGTTGACGTTCTTGCCGCTAGTTGCGGCTCTGGGGGCGTCGGTAACGTTCTGGATCTACGCGGCCGTCTGCATCTTGGCCATCTTCTACGCCACGAAGCTGGTGCCGGAAACCAAGGACCGGACTCTGGAGGAGATCGAGGCGTGGCTGCGTCAGCAGGAGGCCGACAGGGTCAGCAAGTAGCCGTCACGGAACAACCGGTGGCCGTTCGTCCAGCAGAGCCCAGGCGCCGTGGGCAGCGCCGTAGATAGGGGCCCGCGATCCCAGAGTCGCTCTGACCAAGCCGAGGTCACGCAACGGTGGGATGACGTCGCCACGGAAGGCGCGTTCCATCGGCTCCCACCAGATGGAGCCGGCGTCGGGCACGCCACCGCCGATCACGATGACGTGCGGGTCGAGAATCGTGGCGATCCCCGCCACCGCCCTTCCCAACGCGACTGCCGCGTCCCTCACCACGGTCTGCGCCAAGGCTTCACCAAAGCGCGCTCGTTCGAACACGTCACGGGCGTCACCGCACTTGGCACCACCGAGAGCAAGATACCTTCGCACGATGGCCGGCCCGGCGGCGATCGCCTCGAGATGACCATCGATCCCGCAGGCACAGCGAAGGCCCTCAGCGCCAGGGGTCGGGATGTGGCCCACTTCGCCGGCGACGTGGTGCCCGCCGTTGATGGCAGCCCCGTTGATCACCACCCCGCCGCCAACCCCGGTCCCGACAGCGACGAGCACCGATGTCGGCGCCCCCGCCGCCGCACCCAGCCACACCTCACCGGCCGCATGGGCGTCCACGTCATTCATCACGTGAACAGGGACGGGCCCAGAATCCGCGTGAGCCGCCACCCGTTCCTGGACCCCACCAGCCACATCCGTCCCGGCCCAGCCGGTCAAGGCGTCGGTCGCGGACACGATGCTCCCGGTGGAGACATCGACTA
>JAKDLH010000283.1 GCA_030452945.1 Microlunatus sp.
GGAGGTGCGCCACGGCGGAGTTCAGCCGATCCGTCGACCGGTCGGAGCCGCGGAAGTGCGCCGTGGCGTGTTAGCCCGTCGACGTCCGTGCTCCCGCCCACAGGTCGACCCCGGCGTCGACCGCCTGCTCGTCAATGGCGACCAGTTCGTCGTCGGTGAAGTCGAGATGGCCGACCGTAGCCACGTTGTCTTCCAGCTGCTGCACGCTGCTGGCACCGACCAGGGTGGTAGTCATCCGCCGATCCCGCAGCACCCAGGCCAGCGCCAGCTGCGCCAGCGTCTGCCCGCGGTTCTGGGCGATCTCGTTCAGCGCACGAATCCGGGTGAGGTTCTCCTCGTTAATCAGGTCGGTGGACAGCGACTTGCCGGCCGCGGCCCGTGAATCGGTAGGGATGCCGTCGAGGTAGCGATCAGTGAGCAGCCCCTGGGCCAACGCGGTGAACGCGATGCAACCGACGCCTTCGCGGTCCAGCACGTCCAGCAGGTCGGTCTCGATCCAGCGGTTGAACATCGAGTACGAGGGTTGGTGAATCAGCATCGGCGTCCCGAGATCGCGCAGGATCGCGATCGCGTTGGCGGTGTGCTCGGCGGAGTAGGACGAAACCCCGACGTAGAGGGCCTTGCCGGCCCGGACGATCGAGTCCAACGCACCCATCGTCTCCTCCAGCGGAGTCTCCGCGTCGGGACGGTGGTGGTAGAAGATGTCCACGTAGTCGAGTCCGAGCCGCCGCAGCGACTGGTCCAAACTCGCGGTCAGGTACTTGCGCGAACCGCGATCACCGTACGGCCCGGGCCACATGTCCCAGCCGGCTTTGCTAGAGATGATCAGCTCGTCGCGGTAGGGCCGGAAGTCCTCGCGCAAGATCCGGCCGACGTTGCGCTCGGCCGACCCGTACGGCGGCCCGTAGTTGTTGGCCAGGTCGAAGTGGGTGACACCCAGGTCAAAGGCCCGGCGCATGATGGCCCGCTGGGTCTCGATCGGCTTATCGTCGCCGAAGTTGTGCCAGAACCCCAGGGAGACGGCCGGGAGGAGCACACCGCTGCGCCCGCAACGGCGGTAGGGCTGGACGTCGTAGCGGTCGTCGGCCGCGAGGTAGGACATTCCTGGGATGGTAGTCGTGTCCACCGACACTGCCGTCGCGGTCCTGGGGAGCCCGCAGCGTCACCGCCCGCACCCAGACCGTAGGGTGAGCGAATCGGGTGTCGCGACGAGGCGACGCGGAGCGGCACCTTCTACCCCGACGAAGGAGAACGCCCGATGAGCCCGATTCTGCGCGGACGCCGACGCTTCCGTACGACCCTAGCCTCGCTGACGGCCATCGCCTTGAGCGTCGGCCTGCTCGCCGCCTGCGGCAGCAACGACGAGCAGCCCGCCAGCGACAGCCCGACCGCGAGCGGGTACGACGAGCACGGTCCGATCACCTTGGTCAGCGCCAAGGAAGTGACCGGCTCCCGAGCCAAGGAGGTGGCTGCCTGGAACGCCGACCATCCGGACGAGAAGGTCCAGATGATCGATCTGCCGGACGCTGCCGACCAGCAGCGCCAGCAACTGATCAACAACGCGCAGGTGAAATCCGACCAGTTCACCGTGATCCGGATCGACGCGGTCTGGACAGCCGAGTTCGCGGCCAACCAGTGGGTGGACGAGATATCCCGGGATCAGTTCCCGATGGAGGGCTACCTGCCGGCGACCATCGACACCGTCACCTACTTCGACAAGCTGTACGCGGTGCCCGACGCCACCGGGGCCGGCCTACTGTTCTATCGCAAGGATCTGCTCGACGACGTCGGGCTGGAACCGCCGACCACTTGGGCGGAGATGAAGGCCGCCTGCGACAAGATCAAGGCCAAACCCGCGAACAAGAATCTGGGTTGCTACGCGGGTCAGTTCAACAAGTACGAGGGCCTCACGGTCAACTTCGCCGAGGCGGTGGCCTCGGCGGGAGGCAGCATCACCACCGACGGGAAACCGACCGTCAACACCCCCGAAGCGCGCGAGGGACTGGACTTTCTGGTCGACGGGTTCAAGAACGGGACCATTCCCAAGGGCGCGATCACCTGGCAGGAGGAAGAAGGCCGCCAGGCGTTCCAGGGCGGAAAGCTGATCTTCCTCCGGAACTGGGCCTACGTCTACGCGCTCGCTGACCAGACCGACGGGTCCTCCAAGGTGGCCGGCAAGTTTGACGTCGCGCCGCTGCCCGGCAAGGACGGACCCGGGGTCTCGATGCTCGGCGGCAACAACTTCGCCATCTCCTCCTTCGCCAAGAACAAGGGCACCGCGGTCGACTTCATCACCTACCTGAACACTCCTGAGGCGCAGAAGGAACGGCTGCTGAAAACTGCCGCCCCGCCGCCGTTAGGCAGCCTTTACACCGAACCGGATCTGGTCAAGAAGTACCCGTACCTGCCGGCCCTCAAGACTTCGATCGAGAAAGCGCAGTCACGACCGAAGGTGGTGAACTATGGCGACGTCACTCTGGCCATCCAGGACGCGGCCTACGCCGCGCTGCAGCGCCAGATCTCTCCCGACGTCGCGTTGAAGACGCTGCAGGCCAAGCTGGAGACCCTGATCACCTGAGTCCTCGGCCACCGGGTAGCCTCTCCCGATGTCCGCCTTCGTGTCTGCCGGTCGCTCGCGCCGATTCGCTGCCGCCCTGACCGTGCTGGCTGTCACCGGTCTGGCCGGATGTTCCTCCGCCAGCGAGCCAGCCGACGGTCCAACCTCCACCCCGGCGGGGTCTCATTCGCCAGCGGCGCAGACTGAGTCGGCGCGAGCCTCGGCGTCCCCGGCCTCACCATCGTCATCGATGTCCCCGAACTCGACCGCCGGCAACGCTGAGACCGTGCTGAAGATCGGTGGCGCCGCCGAGAAGGCGGTCCCCGACAGTCGGCTGATCTCGCTGGAGTCGGAGCAGGACGGCGACGTCTGGGAAGCGCAGGTCGTCACGCCCGACGGGGTCGAGCACGAGATGGACCTGTCGGCCGCCGACGCGACGGTGACGTCGGGACCGACCAAGGACGAGGAGGACGCCGACGATCGGGCCAAGCACCGCCGTCGGCTGGCCGAGGTCTCGGTGGACTACCGCGGAGCGGTGAAGGCGCTCGGCAGCGCCGTGCCAGACGGCACCATCACCGAACTCGACCTGGACAGCTGGAAGGACAAGACGGTCTGGGAAGCCGACGTCTACGATCCCGCCGGCACCAAGCACGAGGTCAAGGTCGATGCCACAACCGCCGAGATCCTCGCCAACGAGGCCGACGGCTGACCGCCTTCTCAGGGACGGCCGAGGCGCTCAGCGCTGGGAGGTCCGGGCGATCGTCGAGGTCACCCGCTGAGCCCGACGCCGGGAGGCCTGCCGTTCTTCCTCCGGCACGACCGAGGTAGACAGCACCATCATCGAGTACGGCTGGACCGAGCGCTTCGACCGGGCGCGCCACGGTCTGGCCTCGGCCGGGTCGATCGCACCTGTGTGCGTGTCCAGTCGGACCACCCAGTTGTTGCCGAAAGCCGCCGGCGGCAGCAGGAAACTGATTGGCTCTGACCAGGTGTTGAACAGCAGCAGGAAATGGTCGTCGCTGATGTTGCGGCCCAGCGAGTCGAGTTCGGGAATGGCGTCCCCGTTGAGGAACACCATCAGGCTGCGGGCGAAGCCGGAGTTCCAGTCGCCGCTGTCCATCTCTTGGCCGTCCGGCTTGAACCACTCGATATCTCCGAGGTCGCTGCTCCCGCCGTGGGCGGCGTCGCCGGCGAAGAAGCGTCGACGACGAAACACCGGGTGGTTGCGGCGCAGCTCGATCGCCGCCGAGGTGTAGTCGAGCAGGTCCTTTTGGTCGGCGTCGAGATCCCAGTCCATCCACGCGATCTCGTTGTCCTGGGCGTACACGTTGTTGTTGCCGCCTTGGGTCCGGCCCAGCTCGTCGCCGTGGGCCAGCATCGGCACCCCCTGGCTCAGCATCAAGGTGGTGATGATGTTGCGCTGCTGCTTCAGGCGCAGCGCGTTGATCTTGGGATCGTCGGTCGGCCCCTCGACCCCGCAGTTCCACGAGCGGTTGTGGTTCTCTCCGTCGTTGTTGTCTTCACCATTGGCCTGATTGTGCTTGTCGTTGTAGGACACGAGATCGCGCAGGGTGAAGCCGTCGTGGGCGATCACGAAATTGATCGACGCGGTCGGTCGGCGCTGGGAGTGGTTGTAGAGGTCGGAGGACCCGGTCAACCGGGAGGCGAACTCCCCCATGCTCGCCGGCTCGCCGCGCCAGAAGTCACGGACCGTGTCGCGGTACTTGCCGTTCCATTCGGTCCACAAGGGCGGGAAGTTGCCGACCTGGTAGCCACCGTCACCGAGGTCCCACGGCTCGGCGATCAGCTTAACCTGCGAGATCACCGGGTCCTGCTGGATGATGTCGAAGAACGCCGACAGCTTGTCCACCTCGTGGAACTGTCGGGCCAGGGTAGTGGCCAGATCGAACCGGAAGCCGTCGACATGCATCTCGTTCACCCAGTAGCGCAGCGAATCCATGATCAACTGCAGCACGTGCGGGCTCCGCATCAGCAAGCTGTTGCCGGTGCCGGTGGTGTCGTAGTAGTGCGACCGGTCCGAGTCGACCAGGCGGTAGTACATCGCGTTGTCGATACCGCGGAAGGCGATGGTGGGACCGCGCTCATTTCCTTCCGCGGTGTGGTTGTAGACCACGTCCA
>JAKDLH010000284.1 GCA_030452945.1 Microlunatus sp.
TTCGGTCGCCGATCCATTGGCCCCCCTCCTAAAACCACAAACCCCGCCCCACAACCTGGTGGGCAGCGGGGTCGGGTTGGTGATGTGGACCGACCGTCAGGACGCGGGGGGCCCGGACTGCGACCCGGGCGGGAGCTGCCGGTCTTGCTGTTTCTGCCACAGCTTCTCCCGACGTTTGAGCTCCTCGCGCTGCTGGCCGGCCACGCTGGAAACGACGATCGGGATGAAGACCAGCCACCACAGATCCCAGCTGGTCAGCATGCAGAGGATCACCCACGCCGGCCACGCCACTCCGGCAACGACCCCCAAGGTGTTGGCCAGGGTGCTGCTGGGCATCGACGCCGGCGACGGGGTCGGGGCCACCGGCCGCGGGGTCGGATACTGCGGCCAGGATCCGGCTGGTGCCACCTCCTGACCGGGTTTCGGGGCCGGAAGGTCGCTGAACAGCGGTTCCAGATCGGTCGCGGTCCGCGCCTGTAGGGCCGCGTCGATGCGCTCGTCGAACTCCTCCTGGGTTAGCCGGCCCACGGTCATGTGTTCGCGCAGGTATTCGGCGGCGCGGTCACGTTCCGCGTCGCCGATCCGCTGCGGAACGGGCTCACTCACCCCGGCAGTATGTCAAAGCGGGGTGGCTGGATCGGGGCTGCCAAGCGGCAAGGCTCACGAGATCGACTCCGCCAGCCTCGGCACCCTGAACTAGCCGGGCAGCACCCGCTCCAGTTCGGGCACCAGCTTGTCCAGCATGTACGGCATGCTCAGGATCGAGTTGAAGTAGATGGCTCCGGTCAACACGTCGTCGGCGTAGACCGCTCGGCCGGCTTTGACGGCCTGCAGCCGGCTGATCGCCTTGATCTTGGTGAGATCGACCTCGCTATCGCGGTCCTCGCCGGCGAAGACCAGGATCTTGGCCTTGTTCAGCACGTCCAGGTCACCGGGCGAGAGGTAGGCGAGCCCGTCGTCGGAAGAGATGTAGGACTCCAGCACGTCCGGAATGGTGAACCCGAGGTCGGTGAGAAAGTCGGTGGCCAGCCCACCCGGATACACGATCGCGCTCCCGTCGTCGTAAGGAACCTGCAGGAAGAACGCAGGGACACCCGCGAACTGGGAGTGGGCGGCAGCGGTATCGGCGAACCGCTGAATCAATGCCTCGGTCATGGCCTGGGCCTCGGCTTCCTGCCCGACTGCCTGGCCGATCAGCACCGTCTGCACCCGCCATGGCTCAAGCGTGTTGCTGCCATAGGCGCCGCTGCTGGGGATGGTCGGTGCGATCTTGGTCAGAGCCTGATAGTTCTTCTCGGTCAGTCCGGCGTTGGTGCCCAGGATCAGGTCCGGCTTCAGCTCGGTGATCTTCTCCAGCGGTAGTCCGTCGGCGGAGTCGAGCACCTCCGGCTTGGCGTCACCGAGCAGGTCGATGGCCCAGGGCCAGACGGCGTACGGCTGCTCCTCGTACCACTGGGTGGTCGCGATCGGGGCCAGCCCGAGCGCGAGCAGGGTGTCCTGTTCGGTGTAACCGACCACCACGATCCGCTTCGGTTCGGCCTCGATCACCGTCGTCCCGTACGTGTGCGCAACCGAGACCGGGAACACGGGCGCGCTGGGGGTCGGGTCCGGGGTCGTGCTGTCGGCCCCGCCACAGGCGGCGGACCCGATCAGGGCGGTGGCGAACGATCCGAGCAGCAGCACGCGTCGGCTCACCCGTGGAGCGGTCACCGCCAAAGGCTAGCGAGTCGCGGAAACCCGATCTCGACCGAGCGTCTCGGCGTCTCGCAGTGTCCGGGTCGGCCGGCGTCCAGGGCATAGAGTTGCCGAGGATCAGAGCAGACGAGGAGGTGGCGTGGGCCGCGTAGTCCAGAAGTACGGCGGTTCGTCTGTGGCGGACGCCGAGAGCATCAAGCGGGTGGCGAAACGAATCGTCACCACCAAGCAGCAAGGCCACGACATCGTCGTGGTCATCTCGGCGATGGGTGACACCACCGACGACTTGATGGACCTCGCCCTCGAGGTGTCGCCGATGCCGCCGCCACGCGAGCTCGACATGTTGCTGACCGCGGGCGAGCGGATGAGCGCGGCGCTGTTGGCGATGGCGATCGCCGATCAAGGGTTGCGGGCCCGATCGTTGACCGGTTCACAGGCCGGGATCATCACCACCGGAATCCACGGCAACGCCCGGATCATCGACATCACCCCCGGTCGGATTACCTCCGCGCTGGATCAGGGCGACATCGTCATCGTCGCCGGCTTCCAAGGGGTGGCCCAAGACACCAAGGACGTCACCACGCTGGGCCGGGGGGCCTCCGACACCACCGCGGTCGCCTTGGCGGCGTCGTTGGCCGCCGATCACTGCGAGATCTACACCGACGTGGACGGCGTCTTCACCGCCGACCCCCGGATCGTGCCGAGCGCCCGGCGGATCCCGCGTATCTCCTATGAGGAGATGCTGGAGATGGCGGCTTGCGGTGCGAAGATCCTGCATCTGCGGTGCGTGGAGTACGCACGGCGCGAGAACGTGAAAGTGCACGTCCGGTCGTCGTTCTCCGACCACGACGGCACCTGGGTCGAAGAGCTGGAGGAGGGAAGCGAGATGGAGCAGGCGATCATCTCTGGCGTCGCGCACGATCGCGGTGAGGCCAAGATCACCATCGTCGGGGTGCCCGACCAGGTGGGGGAGGCGGCCCGGATCTTCGAGGCGGTCGCTGCCACCGACATCAACATCGACATGATCGTGCAAAACGTCTCGGCAGTGGAGACCGGCCGCACCGATATCTCTTTCACCTTGCCCAAACTCGACGGGGGGACCGCCATCGCCTCGCTTCGGGGACTGCAGCCCTCGCTCGGTTTCGCCGACATCCTGTACGACGACCAGATCGGCAAGGTGTCGGTGGTCGGGGTCGGTATGCGCACCCACCCGGGCGTCACGGCGAGGTTCTTCTCCGCTCTCGCCGACGCCGGAGTCAACATCGAGATGATCTCCACCTCTGAGATCCGGATCTCGGTGGTCGTCGACCAGGACGACGTGGATCGGGCTGTCGCCGCGGCTCACACCGCCTTCGGTCTGGATGCGGCGAACGAGGCCGTGATCTACGCCGGCACCGGCCGTTAGTTGATGGCCGGCGCCGCTCGCGAGACCTGACGACGTAGCGACTGACGACAAGGCGAGCTGACGACGAGGCGAGACGAGTGCCCATGACCGAAGCGGCCAGGCCCGACCGTTCGTCCGGACCGGCTCCGCGACCCACGGTCAAGGGCTACTGGTCGCTGGCCCTGCTGCGGATCGGCATCGGCCTGTTGTGGATCCAGAACGCGAACTGGAAGTTTCCACCCTTCGCCGGGCTCCGGGGCTACACCGGCGCCGCCGTGGAACACCCCGTCTTCCCGCCCTTCAGCTGGCTGGTCGAACACGTCATCCTGGTCAACTTCACCCCCTTCGCGTACGGCGTGATGCTGCTGGAGATGGCGTTGGGTGGGTTCCTGCTCGTTGGCCTCGCGACCCGGTGGTGGGCGTTGCTCGGCATCGCGCAGACCGTGGCGATCGCCTTGTCGGTGCTGAACGTGCCGCACGAGTGGCACTGGTCTTACCTGCTGATGCTGTTGGCCCACATCGTCATCCTCGGCACGGCGGCGGGTCGATACGCCGGCCTCGACGGCGTGCTGCGGCCCAGTTGGCAGTCGTCTTCCAGCCGGTTCGCCCGGGTGTTGGTGAGAGCCTCATGAGGGTGGATGGTCGTGACCGCGCCACCATCGTGCTCGGGGTGGCCGGGATCGCCTCGATCGTGTTCGTGTTCTTCGGTGGACCGTTCCGGTTCGTCCCGCTGCCCTGGGGCTGGATGGCAATCTTCGGCGTACTGGTAGGTGTGTTCGCCGTGGTCGCCGGCCTCAGCGGGCGTCGGTGGCTCGTCGTCCTCGCCGGCGCGATCTTCGGAGCGGGGATCCTGGTCGGCCTGGTGCTGCTGCTCACTGGCGCCGCCGGGTTCTGGAAGGCGAGCGTGGGCGTGCTGAGCCTGTGGTCCGGATTGGGGATGGGCCTGTTGGCCCTGGGGCTCACCCCGGAGCGAACTCGGTCTGCGGTCGACCCGCCGGCGGCGGACCGGGACTGAGGCCGTGGCCCAGCGGGCCGGCGATCACGTCCCCACGAGGCCGACCGTTCGGTGTTCCGCCGGATCCGAGTCGCCGGTCAGTTGGTCTGCTCGGGATCCCGCATCAGCTTGGCGACGTGGTCGGGCACGTAGTTGGACAGCTCGCGCGGTGGCCGCTCGTAGTTCTTGCTGGGCGCCAGATGCGTCGGCAATTTGACCTTCTCCGTCGGTACGTCGGTGTAGGGGATCGTCGACAACAGGTGCGAGATCATGTTCAGTCGCGCGTGCTTCTTGATGTCGGACTCCACCACGAACCAAGGGCTGATCGGAATGTCGGTGTGCACCATCATCTCGTCCTTGGCCCGAGAGTAGTCCTCCCACCGGTTGATCGACTCCAGGTCCATCGGCGATAGCTTCCACTGCCGAACCGGGTCGTTCAGGCGGGATCGGAACCGTTTGAGCTGCTCGGCGTCCGACACCGAGAACCAGTACTTGCGGAGCAGGATCCCGTCGTCGATCAGCATCTGCTCGAACAATGGCGCCTGCCGCATGAACAGGGCGTACTGCTGTGGAGTGCAGAAGCCCATCACCTTCTCCACCCCGGCCGGTTGTAC
>JAKDLH010000027.1 GCA_030452945.1 Microlunatus sp.
ACCCGAGCGACGCCCTCAAACCCGAGCGACTCCGCTAGCGGCGGACGTACGAGGCCAGGGGCGGGTCTGCACCCAGCACAGTGGGAGGACGTGGGTACAGTTTCTGCATGCGTCTTACCTCGAAGCCGGTGCTCGTCCGTGAGCTGATTGGTGAGTCGCTGCGCGAAGAACGGATGGGTCAGAGCAAGACACTGCGTGAGGTCTCCCGGGCCGCACGGGTCAGCCTGGGCTATCTGTCCGAGGTCGAGCGTGGCCAGAAGGAGGCGTCCAGCGAGTTGCTCGCTGCGATCTGCTCCGCCCTCGACGTGCCGCTGTCGGTGGTGCTGAACATGGTGAGCGAGAAAATGGCCGCTCACGAACGGTTGGCCGAGGGCGTCGCGGCACTGCCGAGCCTTCGCGATCCGGTCGCCCAGGCCGCGGCGTAGCTGGCTCCTCGTCTGCCGGCTGGTTCCCCTGGCTGGCCTGCCGCGGCCAGTAGCCTGTCGCCCCAATCTCCTGGGTCTCGCGACCCCCGACACGCACCTCGCTGCGTTCTCCTCGGTCAAGATACGATCCGGTATCCCTCCCTCGTCGGCCTGGCGATGCACGCACCTGGACGCCGCCAAACCTCGAGAATCGGAGACGACAGGCGACTAGCTCGCCGGGCCAGGTCGCAGCCGCAGTCCCGACGGTGTCATCGCGAAACCCGCCTGTTGCAAGCTCTCGCTCACTGCCGGCGAGCCGAAGACGTGGTGTCCGTCGGCTCGCTCGACGGTGACCCGACCAAGCTGTCCAAGGCGCACCGATCGCGCCAGCGCTACTGCCGCCGGTGCGAGCACGTCTCGGTCGTCGGTGAACGACAGCAGCGTGCGTCCGCCGCGTTCCACGTAGAAGACCAGCCGCCCGCTGGCCAGGGTCACCAGCGCACCCGGCTTCCGCCCGGGGCGATGGCCTTCGCGTTCCGGCCAGGGCAGGGCGGCACCGTACGGATTGGCCGGATCGCAGGCCGCGAGCACGAGGCCGACGTCCTCGTTCGGCTCCCGCTGCGCGGACCGCAGCCGATCGACGGCGCCGGTGGAGGCGAACTGCGCGGCGCCGAGCCCTTCCACGAAGTAGCCGCGGCGGCACTGCCCTGATTCCTCCAGCGCGCTGAGAGCTCGGTAAGCCGTACCGAAACCGCCTTCAGTGCCCTCGGTGAGCACGCTGCCGCGGGTCAGCACCCCGTAGCGATCCAGTTGGGCGAACATGGCCTCGGCGAGCCGGCCGGAGGAGCTCTCGGTGATCGAGGGTGCCAAAGACCAGCGACCGACCGTGGTCGGAGAGGTGAGGCGGGCCGGCCGGTCGCCGCGGCCAGGCCGCGGCAGCCGCGGCCGACCCCGATGGCTGCGCGGGGTGGGCCGCCGAGTCGTTTTGTGGGCCCCACCGGTGGCGAGGTTGCGGACGGCTGTGAACGTATCGCAGGTGACCAAGCCACCCCAGACCAGCTCCCATAGGGCGCCCACCCAGCTAGAGCGGTCCACCCCCGCGTCGGCGGGCAGCAGCGCGTCGAAGAAGTGTGCTCCGCCCTGGGAGAACGCTTCCAGCAGCCGACGCGCCTGCGCGGACTCGACCCCGCCCGCCGCTGCCGGTGGATCGGTGTCGGGCAGGAAGAACCGAATCCAGCCGTCGCGCTCGCCGATCGGTCCGTCCCCGATCCAGGACAGCTCCCCAGCGGTGGTCAGCTCATCCAGCATCGACGGCCGGTAGTCCTCGACGCGGGCCGGCAGGATGATCGACTCGACCGCACTGGCCGGCATCGCATATCCGGCCAGTTGTTCCAACGTTGACAGCACCGCGTCGGTACCGCGCGAGCGCGAGCCCACCCCCTGCCACTCGGCCAGGAATCGCGCGTAAGCAACTTGTTCGACCGGCTCCACCTCGCGGCGCAGCGCGGCCAGCGACCGTCGCTTCACCAACGCGAGCACCTGGGTGTGGCAGAACTGCTGGCCGTCGCAGACTCCGGGTGCTGGATCCACGAACGATCCGCGGGTCAGAGCGCCCGAACGGACGAGGTCGTCACAGGCCCGCTCGACGACGGATCTGCCCAGCCCGTAGCGGGTGGCGACCGGCGGACCCGTGAACGGCCCGTGGGTCCGAGCCCAGCGCAGCACCAGGTCCTGGATCGGGTCGTTACTGCTGGCCTCCTCGAACGCCGCCGCCACGCCGGGCGGGACCGGCACCCCGAGACCGTCCCGCAGGCGCGGCACGTCCTCGGTGACGGCGACCATCTCCTGCCCAGCGATCCGGAGTCGCACCAGCCGACGCTCGTCCACCAATTCCGCCACCGCGGCATCGAGGTCGAGGCTTTCGCCGACCCGAGGCCTCAACTCCGCGGGCGTGAACGGGCCGGCGGTCCGCACCAGGTCGAACAGCTGCTCACCGGTGGTGGCTCGGCGCTGCTCGCTGAGCCCCTGCAGGTCGGCTTCGGTCGCGGTGATCACGCCGAGGTCGAGCAGCTGACGGAGCCCGTCCTTGCCGAGCAGCTCGGCGAGCAATGTGGCGTCGAGTGAGAGAGCGGCCGCCTTCTTCTCCGCCAGCGGGACGTCACCTTCGTAGACAAACGCCCCGACGTAGCCGAACAACAAAGACTTCGCGAACGGAGACGGCTCCCGGGTCTCCACTTCGACCAGCCGGATCGACCGGGCGCCGAGCTGGCGTTGCACCGTGACCAACCCGTCGAGATCGAAGACGTCGGTGAGGCACTCTCGCATCGTCTCCAGCACGATGGGAAACTCTGGATACTGCGCCGCCACCGTCAGCAGTTGGGCCGAGCGCATCCGCTGCTGCCACAACGGCGAGCGGGAGCGGGGGTCGCGGCGGGGCAGCAACAGGGCTCGCGCCGCGCACTCCCGGAACCGGGCGGCGAACAACGCGGACCCGCCGACCTCGTCGGTGACGATCGACTCCAGCTGGTCAGGATCGACCAACACCAGATCCGCGCCCGGGGGCTCGGACTCGGTGTCAGGCACGCGTAGCACGATGCCGTCGTTCGTCGCGGTGGCCTGGACCTCCATTCCGTACCGGTCCCGAGCGGCTCGCTCGATGGCCAGTGCCCACGGGGTCAGCACCCCGGAACCGAGGGGGGAGTGCAAGCAGACCCGCCAGTCGCCGAGCTCGTCGCGGAAACGTTCGACCACGACGGTGGTGTCGGTCGGCAAGGCTGACGTGGCCTGCTGCTGTTCGATCAGGTAGCTCTGCAGATTGCGGGCGGCGAACTCGTCCAGCCCGGCGTCGCGCAGCCGGCTGTACGCCTGCGACTCCTCGGCGCTGGCCACCTCCCGGACGAAGGCACCGAAGGCGCGCCCGAGCTCCAGCGGACGTGGAGGTGAGTCACCCTTCCAGAAAGGCAGTCGACCCGGGGTGCCCGGAGCGGGGGAGACCAGGACCTGGTCATGAGTGATCTGCTCGACCCGCCAGCTCGTGGTGCCGAGCGTGAACACGTCGCCGACCCGGGTCTCGTAGACCATCTCCTCGTCGAGCTCACCGACCCTGCGGCCCGGCTGGTGTCGGCCCGACGCTGAGCCCTCACCGACCAAAAACACGCCGAACAACCCACGGTCAGGGATGGTCCCGCCGGAGGTGACCGCCAATCGCTGCGCTCCCGGTCGTGCGGCCAGCACCCCGGTGTCACGGTGCCAGACCAGGCGGGGTCGAAGTTCGGCGAAGTCCTCCGACGGATAACGACCGCTCAGCATGTCCAGGGTCGCCTCGAACGCCCCGCGTGGCAGGTCGCGGAACCCGTCGGCCCGGCGGACCAACGCGTACACGTCGTCAGCCTTCAGCTCACTCGCGTCCGACTCCGCCTGCTTGCCTGGGTCTGGCTCGGCAATCGCGGCGGCGGCGGCCATCGCCACGATTTGCTGGGCGAGCACGTCGAGCGGGTTCTTCAGCGTCGCGACCTCCTCAATCGCTCCGACACGCATCCGTTCGACCACGACGGCGGATTCGATCAGGTCACCGCGGTGATTGGGGAAGAACACCCCACGCGACGTGGCGCCGACGTGGTGTCCGGCCCGGCCGACGCGCTGGAGGCCGCTGGCCACCGACGGTGGCGCCTCGACCTGGACGACCACATCGACGGCACCCATGTCGATGCCGAGCTCCAGTGAGGACGTGGCCACCACGCACGGTAACTGGCCTGATTTCAGATCGGCCTCGATCTGGGCGCGCTGCTCCTTGCTGACCGAGCCGTGGTGGGCGCGGGCGACGATCGGTCTGATGGACCCGTCGTGACCGGCACTGGAGCCGGACTGAGCCATGATCTCGGCCGGCGGCGGATAGTCGCTCGCGACTCCGGCAGCCCGTAGTGGTGGGTCACCGAGGTCACCGGACCCGGCACTGTCCTCGCCCTCATGCCGAGCAGCCGTCTGATCGCGCTCGTCCTGCAACTCGTTCAGGTGGGCGGTGAGACGCTCGGCCAGCCGCCGGGAGTTGGCGAACACGATGGTCGAGCGGTGGGCGGAGATCAAATCCAGGATCTGATTCTCCACGTGTGGCCAGATCGACGGCTTCGGCGGCGGCGCACCGTCGGAGTCCAAGTCCAGGGTCGGGGCTGCGGCCGAGGCGGCCAAATCACCCATGTCCTCGACCGGAACCACGACCGACAGGTCCCAGGACTTGGCGGACGGCGGAGAGACCACCGTCACCGGGTGCGCGCCGCCGAGATAGCGCGCGACCCGCTCGGCCGGGCGGACGGTGGCCGACAAGCCGATCCGTTGCGTCGGCGACCGATCGGGATGGACGGGTCGACCGGATCGGCGAGGCGCGGCACGGGACCGGTCCACCAGCGTGTCCAGTCGCTCCAGCGACAGCGCCAGGTGCGCCCCGCGCTTCGTCCCAGCCAGGGCATGCACCTCGTCGACGATCACCGTCTGCACGTGGCGGAGGGTGTCTCTAGCGGCCGATGTCAGCATCAAGAACAGCGACTCCGGCGTGGTGATCAAGATGTCGGGAGGGTGGGTGACGATCTTGCGTCGGTCACCGGGTGAGGTGTCGCCTGACCTCACCCCGACCGTCACCGACGGCGGGGTGTGCCCCAACCGGAGTGCGGTCTGGGTGATGCCGGCCAACGGTGCCCGGAGATTGCGTTCGACGTCGACAGCCAGCGCCTTCAGCGGGGACACGTACAGCACCCGGCATCGCTGCTTCGCCGGGGGGCGGGGCTCTTTGACCAGCGCGTCCAAGGCGAAGAGGAAGGCGGCCAACGTCTTGCCCGAGCCCGTCGGGGCGATCACCAGCGCGTTCTGACCGGACGAGATGGTCTCCCAGGCGCTGGACTGAGCAACCGTCGGCGCCGCGAACACCTCGCCGAACCAGGTGGCGGTCGCCGGGCTGAAGGCAGCCAACGAATCCGTTGCGGGCGGGGTCTGAACGGGCACCCACACATCCTGCCTGGCCGCACCGACAGTCACGATGAGCGCGTGGTTGTCGGTGGTGGTTTGGGTCGCGACTTTTGGCCAGCGGGTCGGGTGTTGCGGGGTCGGTGGTGGTGCGGCCCGCGACTTTTGGCCAGCGGGTCATGACTTGCGATGCGAGCACTCGGGCGGAGTAGCGCGTCAGCACGTAGCGTTGAGTCTGTCGACCCTCTGCGCGGTGTGGTTTGCGGTGGCCGGTCGGCGGTGGGGCTTGTCCGAGAGACGGAGCAGGTGATGAAGGAGACCGAGTTGTGGCTGCGGCTGGATACCCATCTGGGTCGAGGCTACAGCCGGGTGTGGGCCGCCGAGCACAATTTGGCCGACTTGGGCGGCACGGTCGATCAGGCCATCGCGGCCGGGCGATCGTCCAAAGAGATTTGGCGTGCGGTCTGGGCGGCTCTAGAACTTCCCACCCGGGAGCGATGATGGAGACTCAGGGACGGCCCGGTCCAGAGACCATTCGGGCTGGCGACCATCCGGATCTGCGCCGTGCCGATCCGGCTCCCGTAGCTCGTCGGCGTGTCGGCTGTTGTTCGAACAGGTGTTCGCCTAGTTTGTATCCCGGAGCCGTCCACAGGTAACCAACGACCTCAAACGTTGTCCACAGGACGGGCTAGCCGCCGGTCGATTGTCGGTGGAGGTCCTTATGGTTCCAAACGATCGACCACACAGGCAGCAGAACCCCCAATCGGGTGGCGAGGGAGAGGGACGACCATGGCGGTAGCAGACCGGGAGAAGGCGCTCGAAGCGGCGCTGACCCAGATCGACAAGCAGTACGGCAAGGGCTCGGTGATGCGCCTGGGGGAGGAGGCGCGGGCGCCGATCGAGGTGATTCCGACCGGCTCGATCGCCCTGGATCTGGCGTTGGGCATCGGGGGCCTGCCGCGAGGCCGGGTGGTGGAGATCTACGGCCCGGAGTCCAGTGGCAAGACCACGGTGGCGCTGCACGCCATCGCCAGCGCCCAGGCTATGGGCGGCATCTGCGCCTTCATCGACGCCGAGCACGCCTTGGACCCCGACTACGCCGCCAAGCTGGGAGTCGACACCGACGCGCTGTTGGTGAGTCAGCCGGACAACGGCGAGCAAGCCCTCGAGATCGCCGACATGCTGGTGCGCTCCGGCGCACTGGCCCTGCTCGTCATCGACTCGGTCGCGGCCTTGACTCCACGAGCCGAGATCGAGGGGGAGATGGGCGACAGCCACGTCGGCCTGCAGGCCCGGCTGATGAGCCAGGCCCTGCGCAAGATGACCGGCGCCCTGAGTGGCGCCAACACGACCGCCATCTTCATCAACCAACTGCGGGAGAAGATCGGAGTCATGTTCGGCTCGCCCGAGACCACGACCGGCGGGCGGGCGCTGAAGTTCTACTCCTCCGTGCGGCTGGACGTGCGGCGGATCGAGACCCTCAAGGACGGCCAGGAGATGGTCGGCAACCGGACCCGGGTCAAGGTCGTCAAGAACAAGGTGGCCCCGCCCTTCAAGCAGGCCGAATTCGACATCCTGTACGGCCAAGGCATCAGCCGCGAGGGCAGCCTGATCGACCTGGGGGTGGAAGCGGGCATCATCCGCAAGGCCGGGGCCTGGTTCACCTACGACACCGATCAACTGGGACAGGGCCGCGAGAACGCCCGCAACTACCTACGCTCCAACCCAGATCTGACCAATGAGCTGGAGAAGAAGATCAAGGAGCAGATGAACATCGGCCCCCGGGTCGACGTGCCCGCCGGGGTGGATCCCCTCACCGGCGAGGTCGAGTTCTAGGCACTCGTGCCTGCAACCTCTGCCCCGAGCCCTCGGCCAGAGTCCGATCCGGTTGAGGAGGCGCGAGCCTGGTTGAGGGACCGGTCGGGCGATGGCCGCCTCGACGGCGGTTCCACCGCAGCTGATGACTCGACGAGTCCGGCCGATCGGCCTCGACCCGATCGGCCTCGACCCGAGCAGCCCCAACCTGAGCAGCCCCAACCTGAGCAGCCCCGTCCCGATTCTTCGGCCGAGAACGCCGGATCCGATGATCCCGAGGCCGATCCCGAGAACGTCGCCCGCACGATCGCTTTACGCAAGCTGACCGCGTCCGCCCGCACCCGGCACGAGCTGGATCAGGCGATGCAACGCAAGAACGTGCCCGACGAGGTGGCCTCAGCCGTTCTCGATCGGCTTGAGGCGGTGGGTCTGGTCGACGACGGAGCCTTCGCGCAAGGCTGGGTCGAATCCCGTCAGCAGCGACGTCACCTGTCCCGCTCGGCGCTGAGACGGGAGCTGTTGGCCAAGGGCGTCGACCGTGACCACGTCGACGCGGCCCTCGATCCGATCGACACCGACGACGAACTCGCCGCGGCCCGGGCGTTGGCTGCCAAGAAGGCAGCCGCTGGTCACAGACTGGATCCTGCGGTGCGGTATCGGCGGGTCGCGGGAGCGCTCGCGCGTCGCGGTTTCGGGGCCGGGGTGATTACGACCGTGCTGAGCGAACTTCGAGACAATGCGGGTGACTCGTCGTGGTGATCGGATGGGGTGCTTGACCACGGTGGGGGACCGCCATAGCCTGCACGCACGAGGTTTTTCCGGCACTACTGTACGAATGATGAGCGTACGAGGCGAACGTTAGTCTCGGACTTCAGATGCTCGACCTGATCCATCCCGAACGTGTGACCCTACAAACGCATAGCCGCCGTTGGCGACGGTGACCAGCTGCACCCAGTTGGCCGTCGTTGCCCTGGCAGGTGCCGTGAGGCCTCTTGAGTGCGCGCTTCGGCGCGCAGACAGGAGTGTGCACGATGTTCGACATCGGATTGTTCCAGACCCTGGTGGTCGCTGGGCTCTTTCTCCTGCTCGTCGTCGCCGTCGCGATCGCTGTTCTTCTTCTCCGTCGAAACGGCGCCAAGCCGGCGGCCGCGCGAGGTTCGGACGCCGTACCTGACCCACAGCTCGACCTCACCCGAAGCCGCACGATGCTGGAGGCCGAGGAAGCCGCGTCCGGTGTGCGGACCGAGGCTGAGGAGTACGCGGTCGGCGTACGAGCCAAAGCCGAAGCCCAGCTGGCGGCGGTGGAAGGTGCTCGTCGGGAGGTCGACGAGGATGGCCGTCAACGGCGCGAGGAACTCCGGGAGCAGAGGCTGGAGATCGAGCGTCGGGAGCAGCGGCTGGCCGACCGCGAGGAACGGCTGGACGCGGATACTCACGATCTGGTGGAACGGGGCCGTCAGCTCGGTGTGGACAAGGCCGAGCTCGAAACGCAGCGCCGGAGCTTGGCCGAGGCGGAGGCAGACCACCAGCACACGCTGGAGCGGATCGCGGGTCTCACCGCCGAGCAGGCCAAGGCCGAGCTGATTGCCGCCGTCGAACACGACGCGAAACGGCAGGCGGTGATCCTGGCCCGAGACATCGAACGCGAAGCCGTTCAGCAAGCCAACGCGCGCGCCCAGATGATCGTGGTCGGCGCTATCCAGCGAGTCGCTTCCGAGCAGACCTCGGAGTCGGTGGTGTCGGCGATCCATCTGCCCGGCGACGACATGAAAGGCCGCATCATTGGTCGGGAGGGGCGCAACATCCGCGCCTTCGAGCAGGTCACCGGTGTGAACGTGATGATCGATGACACCCCCGAGTCCGTGCTGCTGTCCTGCTTCGATCCCGTCCGCCGCGAGACCGCCCGGATGACGCTGACCGAGCTCGTCGCGGACGGGCGGATCCACCCGGCTCGGATCGAGGAGGTGCACGAGCGCAGCAAGACCCGGATCGAGGCCCAGTGCCTCCGTGCCGCAGAGGACGCTTTGGCGGACGTCGGCATTTCCGATCTGCACCCGGCGCTGGTGCCGATTCTCGGCAGTCTGCGGTACCGGACTTCCTACGGTCAAAACGTCCTCAAACACTTGGTCGAGTCGGCTCACATCGCCGCTTTGATGGCCGCGGAGCTGGGACTCGACATCGCGCAGTGTCGGCGGGCAGCCTTCCTGCACGACATCGGCAAGGCGCTCACCCATGAGGTCGAGGGGTCGCACGCGATGATCGGGGCAGACCTGGCCCGCAAGTACGGGGAGAACCCCGACGTGGTCCACGCCATCGAAGCCCACCACAACGAGGTCGAAGTGAAAACGGTGGAGGCGGTGCTGGTCCAAGCCGCGGACGCGATCAGCGGCAGCCGTCCCGGTGCTCGCCGGGAGAGCATCGAGGCCTACGTGCAGCGACTCGAGAAGCTCGAGGGCCTGGCCTCGGCGCATCCGGGTGTGGACAAGGTGTTCGCCATGCAAGCCGGTCGAGAGATTCGCGTCATGGTCGCGCCGGAGGAAGTTGACGACATTGAGACGCAGGTGCTGGCGCGGGACCTGGCCAAGCAGATCGAGGAGGAGCTCTCCTATCCGGGCCAGATCAAGGTCGTCGTGGTCCGCGAGTCCCGCGCTATCGAGACGGCCAGGTGAGTTTGGAGTGAACTTCGACGTCGCGCGGGTCCGCGCGGACTTTCCGGCTCTGGAGTCCGGACTGGCGTTCTTCGACGCCCCTGGTGGCACCCAGACTCCGATTCAGGTCAGCGAGACCATCGCCACCGCGTTGCGGGCCCCGTTGTCGAACCGTGGCCTGGACAACCCGGCTCAGCGCAACGCCGACCAGATCGTGGTCGAGGCCCGAGCGGCGTTGGGGGACTTCTTGGGTAATCCCGCCGAAGCGGTGGTTTTCGGGCGCAGTGCCACTCAGCTGACCATGGACTTCGCCCACACGCTAGCCCGGCGGTGGCTGCCCGGCGACGAAGTAGTGGTCACCCGGCTCGATCACGACGCCAACATCCGACCGTGGCTGATCGCTGCCGCGCGGGTCGGGGCCACCGTACGGTGGGTGGACTTCGACCCGACGACCGCTGAGCTCGACCTCGATCAGCTCGCCGCGTCGCTGACCGAGCGGACTCGGGTGGTCGCGGCCACCGGAGCCAGCAATCTGGTGGGCACCATCCCCGACCTGCCGGCCATCGCCGGCCTCGCGCACTCCGTCGGTGCGTTGTTCTGGGTCGACGGTGTGCATCTGGCCGCACACGCCCGGATCGATCGAGTGGCGTTGGGCGCCGACGTCGTGGTCTGCTCTCCGTACAAGTTCTGCGGTCCGCACCTGGGCGTGCTGGCCGCCGATCCCGCGCTGCTGGCCGAGCTGCGACCCGACAAGCTGCTGCCGTCGGCCGACGCGGTGCCGGAGCGGTTCGAGCTGGGTACGCTGCCGTACGAGCTGCTGGCCGGGACCACCGCCGCGGTCGACTTCCTGGCCGATCTGGGTGGAGGAGGCACACGGACGCACCGGCTGGACTCCGCCTTCGCCCGACTCCACGCCCATGAGCACGCTCTCCAATCGAGGTTGGAGACCGGCCTGGCCGAGCGTGGGGCAATCCTCTACAGCAGGGCTGAACGGCGCACGTCGACGGTGCTGTTCGATTTACCTGGACGAGCGGCGAGCGAGGTGGCGCTGGCCCTGGCGGCGGTCGGTGTGACGGCCCCCGCCGGCCACTTCTACGCCCTCGAAGCTTCCCGGCACCTCGGCCTGGGTGACCGCGGAGCCGTCCGGGCCGGGCTCGCTCCCTACACCGACGCCAGCGACGTCGACCAGCTACTCACCGGTCTCGATCGGCTCTGCTGCTGAAGCCCTCGGCAGCTCGCTTCAGCGGTCGCTGCTGGCGGCCGCCTGCTTCTCATCCTCCTCCTGCACCGCCAGGGCCGGGTCGGGCCCGACGTCCGTTGGCCCCGGGCGAATGCCGCGCTTGCCGTGCCGCATGCGTCCCTCCAACGCCCGGGCCAGCCGGGTCAACGCCCAGTTGATGATGATGTAGATGACGGCGAGCACGATCAGCGTCGGGATCAGATTGCCGCGGTAGACGGCGAGGTTCGTCCCCTGGCGCAGCAACTCCAGGTAGGTGACGGCGTAGGCCAGGGCCGAGTCCTTGAGGATGACCACCAGCTGGCTGACGATGGACGGCAGCATGGATGTGATGGCCTGGGGCAGCAGGACCGCGGTCAGGGTCTGGTTGGAGGTGAGGCCGATCGCGTAACCCGCCTCTCGCTGACCGCGGGGCAGCGAGTGCACCCCGGAGCGGACCAGTTCGGCGATCACGCAGGAGTTGTAGAAGGTGAGACCGACCACGGCGGCGAACAGCGGTAGCACGTCGCCGGGGATCTTCAGCACGAAGATGCCGAAGAAGTAGGCGAAGAACATCATCATCAGCACCGGAATGGCCCGGAAGAACTCGACGAACACGCCGCAGACGGCGCGGACGGCGGTCAGGTCCGACAGCCGCCCCAGGCCCAGCAGGATTCCGGCGATGATAGCCAGCACTACGCTGATAGCGGCGGCGGTCAAGGTGCCGATCAGACCCGGGATCAGGTAGTTCTGCCAGGTCGACCACTGAATGAACGGGCTCCACTTGTCGGCGGTCAGCTGGTCGTTGGCGGGGTTGGCCAGCCCCTTGATCACGAAGAAGAGGAGGGTCAGCAGGAGCAGGACGCCGAGGACGGCGATGATCCGATGGCGGACCAGCGCCTTCGGCCCCGGTGCGTCGAACAGGACGTCGGTCTCGGCGCTCATCGCTGCACCGCCAGCTTGCGGGACCACCAGGTGAAGAAGAGTCCCGTCGGTAGCGTCAAGATCACGAACCCGGCGGCCATGATGAAGAAGATCGCGTAGAGCAGTGAGATGTTGAACTCCAGCATGTTCCGCATCATCAACGCCGGCTCGGCGACGCCGATGGTGGCCAGCACGGTGGTGTTCTTGGTCAAAGCGATCAATGTGTTGCCCAGCGGGGCGATGGCTCCCCGGAAAGCCTGGGGAAGGACGATGGTGGTGACGGTCGGCAGGAAGGGCAGCCCGATCGCGCGAGCCGCTTCCGCTTGTCCCAGCGGCACTGTGTTGATGCCGCTGCGAATGGCCTCGGCCACGAACGCGGCGTGGTAGACCGCCAGTGCGACCACCCCCCAACGGAAGTTGTTGTCGACGATGAAGGTGGGGGAGTCGGGCGGCGCCAGGTTGATCTGCAGGGTGATCGCCAAGCCGAACGCGGCGAAGAACACCAGCAGCGTCAGCGGGGTGTTGCGGACCAGCGTGACGTAGGCCAGGCCGAAGGTCTGGAACACCTTCACCGGCGACACCCGCATGATGGCGATCACCGTGCCGATGATGAACGCGCCGATCGCTCCGAAGAACGTCAGTTTGATCGTCATCCAGAACGCAGCGAGGACGTTGTATTCCTCCAGCAAGGTCCGCAGTGCATCCATCAGCTCCCGCCCTTCAGCTAGTTGTCAACAGGCAGCGTTGGTCAAGTCGGACCGGGGAGGTGCTGGCACGGTCTCCCCGGTCCGATCAGTGTCGAGTCGAATCAGTCTCAGATCGAACCCGTGGGCCTAGGTGCAGGCGTCCGGCTTCGGCGGGTTGATCGCGGGGTCGACCTTCAGGCCTGAGGCGCCCAAGGTGTCGTCGAACGCCTTCTGCCAGGCACCGTCGGCTTCCATCTTTTCCAACGCGGCGTTGATCTTGCCGCAGAGGTCGGTGTCGCCCTTCTTGATGCCGACCCCGTAGCGCTCCTCGGAGAACGGCTTGCCGACCACCTTGAGTTTGCCCTGATACTGCGGCTGCGCGGCGAAACCGGCCAGGATCACGTTGTCGGTGGTGACCGCATCGATCTGTCCGGCGTTCAGTGCCTCGACACACTTGGAGTAGGTGTCGAACTCTTGCAGCTGGACCCCCGAGGCGTAGTTGTCCTTGATCTTCTTGGCTGAGGTCGATCCAGTGACCGAGCAGAGCTTCTTACCGTTGAGGCTGTCCGGCCCGGTGATGTCGGTGTTGTCGGCTTTCACCAGCAGGTCCTGGCCGGCGATCAGGTACGGGCCGGCGAAGGACACCTTCTGCGCGCGGTCGTCGGTGATGGAGTAGGTGGCGAAGATCATCTTCACCTGATCACTCTGCAGCAGCGTCTCGCGCTGTGCCGACGGCGACTCTTTGAACTCGACGTCGGTGTAGCCCAGATCCTTGGCCACGTACTTCGCTACCTCGACATCGAACCCGGTGTAGTCGTCGCCCTCCTTCAGCCCCAAGCCGGGCTGGTCGTACTTGATGCCGATGACGACCTTGCCACCGGAGCCGGGTTCACCTCCGGTGTCGCTGTCGCCCCCGCAGGCGGCCAGGGGTAGGGCGGCCAGTAAGAGTCCGGCGCCGATAGCCAGGATCCGTTTGCTTGACCTCATGCATTCCTCCGTCGTTTGCGCTCGTCGCTGAGCTGGGGTTGGCGCGTTGCTGGTGGTCGGTTGGGTGGGGCCTACTGATCAGTGAGTCAAGATCTTGCTCAGGAAGTCCTTGGCGCGGTTGCTCTCGGGGGCGGTGAAAAACGTCTCCGGATCCGCCTCCTCCACAATCAGCCCGTCGGACATGAAGACCACCCGGTTGGCGGCCTTGCGGGCGAAGCCCATCTCGTGGGTGACCACGATCATGGTCATGCCCTGGCGAGCGAGGCTGACCATCACGTCGAGGACCTCATTCACCATCTCGGGGTCCAGCGCCGAGGTGGGCTCGTCGAACAGGATCACCTTCGGATCCATCGCCAGGGCTCGGGCGATCGCGACCCGCTGCTGCTGACCGCCCGACAGCTGCGCCGGGTACTTGTCGGCCTGGTTGTCCACGCCGACCCGCTTCAACAACTCCATGCCACGATTCTTGGCTTCCGAGCCGGACTTCTTGCGGACCTTGACCGGGCCGAGCGTGACGTTCTCAAGGATCGTCTTGTGGGCGAAGAGGTTGAACGACTGGAACACCATGCCCACATCGGCGCGTAGCCGAGCCAGGGCCTTGCCCTCCTCCGGAAGCTCGTCTCCGTCGATGGAGATCGTGCCGGACTGGATGGTTTCCAACCGGTTGATGGCGCGACACAGCGTGGACTTGCCCGATCCCGAGGGGCCCAGCACGACGACGACCTCACCCTTGCGAACAGTCATGTTGATGTGCTGCAAGACGTGCAGTTCGCCAAAGTACTTGTCGACGTCGGTCAGCACCACCAAAGGCTCGCCGACCTCCTCGCGCGCAACCGGAGGATCTTCGGGGGATTCGGACTGACTTACGGGTTCCTCAGGTTCCGCCATGGGGTGACAGTAGACGAGAACTACCGGCTACTGGGGGACTTTTGAGGTTGAGATTGGGTTACGCATGACCCGCTGAGGCGCAAACTAAACCGCAGCGTGCCTGGCGGCCTCGAGCGGAAGCGGGGTCGCGGACGTCAGGCGCCGTCAATGCCCCAGACGTAGCTGACCGTCACGCCGGGCTCGAGGACGATCATGCCGTCGTGGGTCGGACCGGGATTGAACGCGTTCGGACCGCAGGTCATCGGCTCGACCGCGATCGAGAGATCGCGACGGTCGTTGCCGGTGAACACCTGCATCCAGTCCAGTCCAGGCCCCGCCCAGAGCTCGGCCCAGCGCTCACCGCGTTTCAGCCGCGAGCGCCACCGCCCGTCGTCGCCACGGGCGAGTCCGGTCAGTGCCGTGTCGAAGTGGCGATCGCCGAGCACCGCGGCCGTACGAAGATCCTCTGGTCGTCCCTCGACCAGCACCAGGTCCACCGGCAGGAGCCGTTCGTCCACCTCCAGGTAGCGCTCGGCCGGTGCGCTGATGACGACGTCGTCGACGGTGTGCTCGCCGACCGTCAGGTAGGGGTGAGCGGCGTAGCCGAAGGGGACCGAACCGTGGCCGATGTTGGTCACCTCGACCTCGGTCACCACGCCGTCGTCGCCGACCGTGTGCACGATGGTGGCCTCGATGATGCCCGGCCAGCCTGACTGCGGATAGACACGGACCCGCTGCTCCACCCGGTCCGCGGTGTGCTCGACCAGCCGCCAAGGCACGTTCCGGACCAGCCCGTGGATCGCGTTGTGACGTTCGGGCTCAGACAAGGACAGTTGCTGCGTCTTCCCCTCGAAGGCGTAGCGGCCGTCCCGGATGCGGTTGGGCCAGGGCAGCAGTTGCTGACCGTGACCACCGTGGACGACGTCCTCGGCGGCGAAGCCTCGTACCACATCGTGCCCGGCCACCGCGTACGACCTGAGCGTTGCGCCCACCTCGGTGATGACCGCCGTCCGGTCCCCCTGGGCGATCTCGTACTGATCTCCGGTGGGATGCACGGCGCCATTGCTCATACCGCGGAACTCTAACCGCCGCCTTGTCAGCGTGGGCGGTCGCCATAGCGGCCACCGACGCTGACAACTCCGAAATCGCGACTATCCTGAGCGGCGCCATGACTGTTTCCGCGCGCACGTACGAGATCCGCACCCACGGATGCCAGATGAACGTGCACGATTCCGAGCGTTTGGCCGGTCTGCTGGAGGACGCCGGTTACGCCCGAGTCGGCCCCGACGCTCAGGCCGACGTGGTCGTGTTCAACACCTGCGCCGTCCGGGAGAACGCCGACAACCGCCTCTACGGCAACCTCGGCCAGCTCTACCCGGTGAAGAAGACCCGACCCGGCATGCAGATCGCCGTCGGCGGCTGCCTGGCCCAAAAGGACCAGGGCGTCATCCTGGACAAGGCGCCCTGGGTCGACGTCGTGTTCGGCACCCACAACATCGGTTCGTTGCCGGTGCTGTTGGAGCGCGCCCGGGTCGCCGAGCGGGCCCAGGTCGAGATTGCCGAGACACTGGAGCGGTTCCCCTCGACGCTGCCGACCAGACGCGACTCCGCGTACGCGGCGTGGGTCTCGATCAGCGTCGGCTGCAACAACACCTGCACCTTCTGTATCGTGCCCCGTCTCCGCGGGCGGGAGACTGACCGACGACCGGGCGACATCCTGGCCGAGGTGCGGGCCTTGGTCGCCGAGGGCGTGCAGGAGATCACCCTGCTCGGCCAGAACGTCAACGCGTACGGGGTCGAGTTCGGCGATCGCCGCGCCTTTGCCCGACTGCTCCGGGCCTGCGGTGAGATCGACGGCCTGGAGCGGGTCCGATTCACCTCGCCGCACCCCAAGGACTTCACCGACGACGTCATCTCGGCCATGGCCGAGACCCCGAACGTGATGCCCCAGTTGCACATGCCGCTGCAGTCCGGGTCGGACCGGATTCTGAAGGCGATGCGCCGCTCCTACCGGAGTACCCGCTACCTGTCGATCATCGAGCAGGTCCGATCGGCGATGCCGCATGCGGCCATCACCACCGACATCATCGTCGGCTTCCCCGGCGAGACCGAAGCCGACTTCGCCGACACCCTGGACGTGGTCCGCGAGTCCCGGTTCGCGGCGGCCTTCACCTTCCAGTACTCCATCCGGGCCGGTACGCCGGCGGCGACCATGCCGGACCAGGTGCCGAAGCGGGTGGTTCAGGAGCGGTATGAGCGGCTGATCGAGTTGGTGGGCGAGATCGCCTGGCAGGAGAATCAAACGCAGGTCGGGCGCAGCGTCGAGGTGCTGTTCGCCGACGGCGAAGGCCGCAAAGACGCCGCAACGCAGCGGATGTCCGGCCGCGCCCGGGACAACCGACTGGTCCATGTGGCCGTGCCGGAAGACGAGTGGTCGCGTCCACGTCCCGGTGATCTGGCCGACGTCGAGATCACCTACGCGGCACCGCACCACCTGACCGCCGACGAGGGGCTGCGGCGTCTGCGCCGAACTCGGGGCGGCGACGCCTGGCAGGCCCGCCAGGCCGGGAGCGAACCGACTGCCGGACGAGCAGTCGGTCTGGGAATGCCCACGGTCGGGGCGCCCGCGCCGCTGGCACCGGTCCCGGCCTGTCCGCCCGGCTGATCTGTCCGCCCGGCTGACCGGGACGATCAGCTCTCGGCTCGGTCAGGCCTTTGGCCGGGACGCCACAAAAGGCGCCTGTCGGAGGTAGAGATCGTCTTCGACGACGTGGATCACGAACTGGCCGAGTTCGGTCCGGCTGATGCTGGTGGACTTGGTGGAGCGGTGCGCGTCGTGCTCGACCGGATGCCCGGTCGGCGGACGGTCCACCAGTCGCGGCGGCCGGACCAAGGTCCAATCGAGCTCGGAAGCGGCCCAGACGGCGTACTCGGCGGGCTTGTCGTTGACGACTGCCCCGCCCAGACGCTGAATGAGGAACGAGATCATCCGGTTCAGTGCGGTCTTGTCGTCTCCCGGGACGTCGATACCCGCAGCGCTCACCCCGACGAAGCGTCGGGGTCCGCGCTGGCTCATCTCCGCGACCAACGTGTGCGCGACTCGGGTGTGCAGATCAGCCTCCCCAGAAGTCGGGCCGAGTGCGGACACGACCGCGTCGGCCTCGGTGAGGAGATCGTGCACCGGCGCCCGGTCGGTGGCGGATCCCACGACGACCCGGACCCGGTCCTTCACCGGTCCGCCGAGTCGTTCGGGATCGCGGACCAGCACCGTCACCTCGTGCCGATGGTCGAGGGCTGCGGTCAGCACGTGCGCGCCGGTCCCCCCGGTCGCTCCGATCAAGGCCAGTTTCATCGTGAGTCCCCCTGGGGTAGCCAACCGCGGCGCTCACCGTGCGCGAAGACGCTCGGGTCGGTGAAGTCGAATGGCACCCCGTGAGTCGGAACTAGCGAGGGTGACCCGGGGCGGATCGCCGGCCGGGGGTCAGCGCCAACCTCACACAGGGCCGCCACCACCGCCCGGCCGACGTTTACCGGTCGCGCCGCTCACCAGGATCGGCACGATCGTCCTCAGCGGTCGATCAGGTCCGGGGCTGGTCGCCACCGCCGTCTATCGCGTCTTTGGCCCGTTGCGCCCCCTGGTCAATCTGCTCGGTGTGCTTCGTCCCCGTCTTCTCATCGAGGGCATCGGCCCCCTTGTCGATGCCCTGATCGACCTTGTCGTTGTGCTCGTTGGCCAGGTCCTTGGCCTTGTCGAAGATGCCCATCGTGGGCTCCTTTCGCCGGTAGATTCTTTGCGTCATGTCTATCGCGTGCGACCGACAGTTGCCAGCGGACCCGGCGGTCCGCCACGGTGTCGTCGCCGTTCTCGTCGGGCCGACGGCCTCGGGGAAGTCCGGTCTCGCCGTCGCGCTCGCCGATTCGCTCAGTCGTTGGGACCAGCCGGCAGAGATCGTCAACGCCGACTCCATGCTGGTGTATCGAGGGATGGACATCGGGACCGCCAAACCGACGCCCGACGAGCTGAAGCGCGTCCGGCATCATCTGGTCGACCTGCTCGACGTCACCGAGACCGCCACCGTGGCGGAGTTCCAGTTCCGGGCCCGGACCGCCGTGGCCGACTGCCTTAGCCGGGGGGTGCTGCCGATTGTGGTGGGCGGTTCGGCGCTCTACATCCGAGCGATCGTGGACGAGTTCGAGTTCCCAGGCACCGATCCCGAGCTGCGAGCGAGACTGACCGCCGAGCTGAGCCTGGTCGGAGCCAATGTCCTGCACGAGCGATTGACTCGGATCGATCCGGCCGCCGCAGCGGCCATCCTGCCCGGCAACGGTCGTCGGATCGTCCGCGCGCTCGAGGTGGTTGAGCTGACGGGAAAGCCTTTCCCCGCCCGGTTGCCGCCACGGCGCTACGCCCTGAAGGACGTCATCCAGATCGGCTTGTCGATAGACCGAGCCACCCTCGACCGGCGGATCGAGCAACGGGTGGAGGCGATGTGGGACGCCGGGCTGGTCAGTGAGGTTCGAGACTTGGTCGGCCACGGACTCCGGGACGGGCTCACCGCCTCCCGGGCGTTGGGCTACCGGCAGGTCCTGGACTCCTTCGCCGGGGTTGTCGACGAAGCCGAGGCCCGTCGGCGCACGATCGCCGCCACCCGCCGGTTCGCCCGACGACAGGACTCCTGGTTCCGTCAGGACCACCGCATCACCTGGCTCCCCTACGACCAGTCGGGATTGGTCGAGGCTGTCGCCCAGTTGCTCGCAGTCCCCGTGGAAGACTGAACCGGTGCGCCGGTGGACGTTCGCGAAGGGACATGGGACGGAAAACGACTTCGTCCTGCTCGTCGACGCCGGAGGTGAGCGACCGCTGACCGCGGAGCAGGTGCGTTGGATCTGTGACCGGCGAGCCGGGATCGGCGCCGACGGCGTGCTGCGGGCCGTGCCCGGGGGCCAGATGCCCCAGTGGCGAGGTGACCCGGATGTCTGGTTCATGGACTACCGCAACGGTGACGGGTCCATCGCCGAGATGTGTGGCAACGGGGTCCGCGTCTTCGTTCGCCATCTGCTCGATTCAGGCCTGGTCGTCGGGCCGGAGGTGCTGGTCGGCACCAGGGCGGGCGTACGGGAGACCGAGGTCCAGCCCGACGGCCAAGTCCGGGTCGCGATGGGTCCGGCGCGCGTCGTCGTGAACGGCGAAGTGGTTGTGCGCACCGCCGACGAGCGGGCCTTCGACGCGGTGGCCGTCGACGTCGGTAACCCGCACGCGGTGAGCTTCTGCGCCGACCCGAGGGTGATCGACTTGTCCAGGCCGCCGACCTGGCACCCTGAGCAGGCGTTCCCCGCCGGGGTCAATGCCGAGTTCGTCAGCCGACGAGGTCCTCGGCATCTGGCCATGCGGGTCTTCGAGCGTGGCGTCGGCGAGACGCGATCCTGCGGCACCGGAACGGTGGCCGCGGCTGCGGCCTGGCATGCCCGGGAGTCGTCGGAGTCGGGGACCGAAGAGCCCGTCCACTACCGGGTCGACGTGCCCGGGGGCACCGTCGAGGTGCAGTTGGGCGCGACCAGCTATCTCACCGGACCGGCGGTGATCGTCGCCCATGGCGAACTCATCCTGCCGGACGCACTGGACGCCCAGTAGCCTGTCGCCTCCATCTCTTGAGCTTTGGCGACGCCCAGGCACGCACCTCGCTGCGTTCTCCTCGGTCGAGATACGACCCGGTAGCCCCTCCCCGTCGGCCTGGCGATGCACGCACCTGGACCCCGTCAAACCGCAAGGAATGGAGGTGACAGGCTACGAGGTGTTAACTGTTCGCCGATTGTTGGTGGTACGTGCGATTCTTGATCCACGATGAGTGTCCCTGAATCCACGTACCTGCCCGCCAGCGCGACCGAAGACGGCGCGACCGACGACGGTCCGGACCAGTCGGTCCGCAACCATGCCGAGCCTGCCGAGCGATCCTCCGACGGCGGAGTGCCGGAGAACCACGACGGCGACCAGCTGGACCTCCAAGACCGTCGCTCGCTCCGGCGCGTGGTCGGCCTGTCGACCGAGCTCACCGATGTCAGCGAGGTCGAGT
>JAKDLH010000285.1 GCA_030452945.1 Microlunatus sp.
GGTGCGCTGCATCGACACGGCGGCCGAGGTCGCCCGGCAGGCGGCGCGCGGCGACCAGGCAGCCGTCGCCCGGGCCCGGAAGGAAGCGCCGGCCGGGACGAAGGTGCGAATCTCGGCCTCGGAGGCGCTGGTGCGGGTGGAGGTGCGCGTGGTCGCTCGACCACTGGCCAGCGGGCTGGTGGCGGTGCCGCTGGTCGCCAGAGCCGAGGTCGTGCCCGAACCCGGAGAACACTCGCGATGACGAGAATCGCTCCGACGCCCGTGCCAGACCAGCGGGGTGGCGGGTCTGTCTTGATGATCGCCGGCTGCCTGGTGGTGACCATGGTGGGATACGCGGCGTTAATCATCTGCGGCTACCTGATCGCGGCTCACCAGGCCCGAGCTGCCGCGGACCTGGCCTCGCTCAGTGCGGCCACCGAGGCCAGCCTGGGCGGTGAGCCATGTGCAGTGGCTCGGCGCATCGCCCGGGCGCATCGCGCCGAGATCGCGACGTGCGAACGGGTGGGTGACCAGATCGACTTCGTGATCACGGTGACGGCGCAGATGAGGGTCAGCATGAAAGTGCCAGGCCTGCCTCGCCAGGTGGCGGCGACCAGCTACGCGGGGCCGAAGGACATCGGATGAGGATGCATCCCGCTGATCGGGTGGTTGAGGAAACCCATCGCTACCCATCGCGGGCTGCTGCACCAGGATCAGTCCGGTCGGCCGGGATCCTCAGTCAGGATCGCCAGCAGCAACTGGGCGATGCCCTTGTCGAGCGGACGAGTCGAGCCGCAGCCGGGCAGCAGGATGCAGGCTGGGCATCCGGCGGTGCACTCGCACTCGTTGATCCGGGTCGCCGCCGTGCTCAGCCACGTCTCGGCGCGGTCGTGGGCCCGAGCTGCGAACCCGCTGCCCGGCTGGCGATCGAACACCACGACCACGGTGGACCCGTCAGCTCCGATCCAGGAGTTCGCACCGACGTCGGTGCCGGCGTTGGCCACAATGGCCGGCAGGATGCCCGCGCACAGGTGTTCCAGGGCGTGGGCACCGGCATCAAGCCGGCTCCGATTGAGATCGTTGACCTTCTTGGCCGGGACGATCAGGGCCGTCAGCATCGTGGCCAGCACCTGCGCCGGCCGGTCCAGCGGGGTCGAGTCCCAGACCTGCCCGGTGGCCTCGTCGCGGCGAAGGAAGCCGGTGACCGTGCTCCTCACTTCGGCCGGTCCGTACGTCGATCGGCCGCCGCCGAGCGTCCGCTCGCGGTGAACTGCTGTGAGTGGGATTTCGGTGTCCACCACCGGCTGAGTCAGATATCCCGGTCGGCTCGGCCGGACGAAGGCTTCACCGATCTCCTCGTCAAGGTGCGCGCACACGTAAGTCTCCCCCTGGTGCAGATAGACCGCCCCGGGATGCACCACCAGGTCGGCGGCTCCGGCCGCCACCTGGCCGAGCACTCGACCGGTCGGCTCCTCCACGATGTCGATGGTCCGTCCGTCACCGGATCGCAGGCTGATGGCGTCGACCGCACGGCGCTCGGCGGTCCAGTACCACCCGTCGGGTCGTCGTCGCAGCACGCCCCGTTCGGTCAGTCGTCGGACCAGCGGCCAGGTGATCGGACCGAACCAGTGCTCATCGCCCGGGCGCAACGGCAGCTCCTGGGCCGCCGCCGCCAGCTGCGGCCCGACGATCGCCGGGCTGCTGGGATCGAGCACGCCGACCTCCAGTGGCTGGTCGAACAACGCCTCCGGGTGGTCCAGCAGATAGGCGTCGAGGGGTGTGGGCCGCGCCAGCATCAGCACCTCGGCGTCGCTGCCGCGGCGCCCCGCCCGCCCTGCTTGCTGCCAGAACGCGGTGCGGCTGCCCGGATAGCCGCACATCACCACCGTGTCCAACCCGGCGATGTCGACGCCCAGCTCGAGGGCGTTCGTGGCGGCGACCCCGCGCACCGTACGGTCGGCCAGGCCCCGCTCGATCAGCCGCCGATCGGCCGCGAGGTAGCCCGCCCGATAGGCCACGATCCCGTGGTGCTCGGCGAGCCGATCGGCAGAGCGGGCGACTTCCTCGGCTCGCCGGCGCGACGGGACGAATGTCAGCACCTGCCGGCCATCTCGGACCTGATCCGCCATCACCGCTGCTGCGGCCTCCTCCAGCGTGCCGTCGGTCACGCCGAGGCCGATCCGGACCGGGCCGCGCACCGAGGTGTCGCGATCGACCGACACGAACGCCGCAGGGGGCAGGCCCGTCAACGAGCTGGCCAGTTCGATCGGCTCGACCACGGTCGCACTCACGACCGCGAAAGTGGGGGTTGCGCCGTAGTGTGCGGCGACGCGCCGCAACCGCCGGAGTACGGAGGCCACCTGGGCCCCGAACACCCCGCGGTAGCGGTGGGATTCGTCGACCACCACGAAACGCAGCGACCGCAGCCAGGCCGCCCACCGCTGATGCTGGGGCAGCAGTGAGGCGTGCAGCAGGTCGGGGTTGGTCAGCAGGTGGTGAGCGTGGTCGCGGGCCCACTGCCGGTCGGTCGAGTCGGTGTCGCCGTCGACCGTCGCGACCCGCCACCCCGGCAGCCCCAGTTGGTCGCACAGTCGAGCTTGATCGTGGGCCAGAGCCTTGGTCGGGGCGAGATAGACCGACGTCGCCGGTCGACGCCGGCGCCAAGCCGGAGGCGCGCTCACCGACGGATGGCCGAGGTCTGGATGCTCGGCGGCCGCGCTGGGTGGGTTCACGTCCGCCAACGGCGTGGCCGCCGCGGTCACCGCCGCCATGATCGGCATCAGGTAAGCCAGCGACTTGCCGGAGGCGGTGCCGGTGGTCAGGCTCAGGTGCCGACCCTGCCACAGGGCCTCCGCGGCCTGCACCTGATGGGCCCACGGGGCCGTCACCCCGGCTCGACCGACCGCGTCGAGCACCTGCGGGCGGGCGGCGACCCAGTCCGGCCAGGCCGACGTCCGACCGGGTCGAGGCGGGATTTCCCGAACGGACCGGACCTGGACGCCCGCCCGCAGCAGCGAGCCCTCCGACGAGCCGAACTCGAGCGCGGCGGGCGTCCACGACTCGACGTACACCGGACCGGCTCCTACGCTCCCCACCCGACCAGCGTGGCACGTGCGGCCGACACCCCGAGGCAAACAACCTCAGTGCGGGGAAGTCCTCGATACCGCGAACTCGCGCGCCCGGCCGACAAACCGATGCGGCAACTGGCTAGACTGCGCCGGTCGCGCCGTACCGATGCGTAGTCGACACCGATGTCTCAGGAGGACGTTGCATGTCCGGGGTTCCGGTCCTGATGGAAATTATCCCACTCGAAGTGAGCCTTACCGGCACCAACCTCACGCTGGTGGCCGTGGTCGGAGCGATTGCCGTTATCGCTCTCATCATGGGTGCGCTGTTCCGGCGCGAGGTGTTGGCCGCCAACGACGGCACCGAGAACATGAAAGTGATCGCCCTCGCGGTGGAGGAAGGTGCCAACGCCTATCTGGGACGACAGTTCCGAACCCTCGGCGTGTTCGCCGTCGCGGCGTTCCTGCTGTTGCTGGTGTTGCCGGTGCACCAGGGCGAGTTCGGCGTCTGGACGCTGAAGATCTCCCGCTCGATCGCCTTCCTGGCCGGGGCGCTGTTCTCCGGTCTGATCGGCTATCTGGGCATGTCGCTGGCCGTCAAGGCGAACGTACGGGTAGCTTCGGCCGCCCGGAGCGACGGCCGCGATCCGGCGATGCGGATCGCGTTCCGCACCGGCGCGCACGTCGGAATGATGACGGTCGGGCTGGGGCTGCTCGGAGCAGCGATCGTGGTGCTGGTCTTCCGTGCCGATGCCCCGACGATCCTCGAAGGATTCGGCTTCGGTGCGGCCATGCTGGCCATGTTCATGAGGGTTGGCGGCGGCATCTTCACCAAGGCCGCCGATGTGGGGGCCGACCTGGTCGGCAAAGTCGAGCAGAACATCCCTGAGGACGATCCGCGCAACGCCGCCACCATCGCCGACAACGTGGGCGACAACGTCGGCGACTGCGCCGGTATGGCCGCCGACCTGTTCGAGTCGTACGCAGTCACCCTGGTCGCCTCCCTCATCCTCGGCAAGGCGGCTTTCGGCGCGTACGGTCTGGTCTTCCCGCTGATCGTGCCCGCTATCGGCGTGATCACCGCCATCATCGGCATCTACCTGACCAGGCCGCGGCCGACCGAGGGCGGTCTGAAGACCATCAACCGGTCGTTCTATCTGTCCGCCGCGATCTCGGCGGTGCTGTGTGCCATCGCTGCCTTCATCTATCTCCCGTCCAGCTTCGCCGCGCTCGGGGTCGAAGGCTTGGAGTTCGCCGGTCCGATCGACGATCCGCGGATCGTGGCCATCGGTTCGGTCGTCATCGGCATCGTGCTGGCCGTCATCATTTTGGCGCTGACCGGCCGCTACACCGGCACCGAGCACCGTCCGGTCAACGACGTGGCCAAGACCTCCCTCACCGGGGCGGCGACGGTGGTCCTGTCGGGTATCTCGGTTGGGCTGGAGTCGGCCGTCTACACCGCTGTGGTCATCGCGGCCGCCGTCTACGGCGCCTACCTGCTCGGTGGCCTCGGCATCGTGTCGCTGTTCGCGGTCGCGCTCGCCGGCTGCGGCCTGCTGACCACGGTCGGGGTCATCGTCGCGATGGACACCTTCGGCCCGGTCTCCGACAACGC
>JAKDLH010000286.1 GCA_030452945.1 Microlunatus sp.
CCCGCACCAAACTCCGCCACCTATACCCAAATAATTAGAAGCGACACTGTACTAGAGCTGCAAGCCCGGATAGAGCGGGTTCGCGTCGAGCAGTTCGGCGGCCGCGGACTTGGTCGATTCGGCCAGTCCGTCGACCACGGTGTACTTCGCCTTGCCCGGCTTGCCGGTCGAGGCGGTGACCGGACTGGTGCCCTTGAACACCTTGATCATCAGATCGGCGACCGCGTCGAACTCGTCGGCACCGAAGCCACGACTGGTCAGGGCCGGGGTTCCGACCCGGATACCGGAGGTGTACCAGGCGCCGTTCGGGTCGTTGGGCACCGAGTTGCGGTTGGTGACGATGCCGGAGTCCAGCAAAGCGGACTCGGCCTGCCGACCGGTCAGTCCGAAACCGGACACGTCGATCAGCACCAGGTGGTTGTCGGTGCCGCCGGTGACCAAGGTGGCACCGCGCTTCTTCAACCCCTCGGCCAGCGTCTGCGCGTTATCGGCGATGGCCTGCGCGTAGGTCTGGAAAGCGGGCGTCCGGGCTTCGGCAAAGGCGACAGCCTTGGCCGCCATCACGTGTCCGAGGGGACCGCCGAGCACCAGCGGGCAGCCACGGTCGACCGACGGAGCGTACTCCTGGGTGGCCAGCACCAGGCCGCCGCGCGGGCCGCGCAGCGACTTGTGGGTGGTCGAGGTGACGACGTGGGCGTACGGCACCGGGTCCTCGGGGCCGGTGAATACCTTGCCGGCGACCAGACCGGCGAAGTGAGCCATGTCGACCAGCAGCGTGGCGCCGACCTCGTCGGCGATCTCGCGCATCTTCGCGAAGTCGATCCGGCGCGGATAGGCCGAGTAGCCGGCGATCAGAATCAGCGGCTTGAACTCGTGTGCCGCCGCGCGGACCTGCTCGTAGTCGAGCAACTGAGACTTGTTGTCGGTTCCGTACGAACGCTGATGGAACATCTTGCCGGAGATGTTCGGCCGGAAGCCGTGGGTGAGGTGGCCGCCCGCGTCCAAGGACATGCCCAGCGCCCGTTGGTTACCGAATTTGTGTCGCAGCGTCTCCCACTGCTCCTCGGTCAGCTGGTTGACGTTTTTGGCGCCCAGCTCGGCCAGCTCCGGGGACTCGACCCGATGGGCCAGGATGGACCAGAAGGCGACGAGGTTGGCGTCGATGCCGGAGTGCGGCTGTGCGTACGCGTACTCGGCCCCGAACAGCTCGCGGGCGTGTTCAGCGGCCAGGGCCTCGACGGTGTCGATGTTCTGGCACCCGGCGTAGAAGCGATGACCGACGGTGCCCTCGGCGTACTTATCGGAGAGCCAGGTCCCCATGGTCAGCAGCACGGCCGGAGAGGCGTAGTTCTCCGACGCGATCAGCTTCAGCGAACCTCGCTGGTCGGCCAACTCGGCCCGCGTGGCGTCGGCGATTCGAGGCTCGACCGTCTCGATCACGGCCAGGGCAGCCCGGTAGGCCTCTGAGGCGGTGGCGGCCACGTCGATGGAAGAAGCGGGGGAGAGTGTCTCAGTCACCGACAGGAGTCTACCTGCGAACCACTCGCAGCCATCGGGCGGTCTTTAGGAGTAGGAACCACAATGAGTGTGGATACCGGGACAAAAGGCGCGGAGGTCAGCGGCGGCGGGAGATCTCGTAGAGGGCGATGCCGGCGGCCACACCCGCGTTCAGGGACTCGGCCTTGGCGCTCATCGGGATCGATGCCACCGTGTCGCAGGTCTCGCCGACCAACCGGGACAGGCCCGCGCCTTCGCTGCCGACCACCAGCACCAGCGGACCGGAGGCCGCCGCCACGTCGGCGATGTCGACGTCGCCGTCGGCGTCCAGGCCGACCAGGAACAGGCCGGCGTCGGCGTACGCCTTCAGCGTCCGGGTCAGGTTCTTGGCCCGGGCCACGTTGATCCTGGCCGCCGCGCCGGCCGAGGTCTTCCAGGCAGCGGCGGTCATGCCGGCAGATCGGCGCTCGGGGATCAGCACCCCGTGGGCGCCGAACGCCACCGCCGAGCGGACGATGGCCCCCAGGTTGCGGGGGTCGGTCACCGAGTCCAGCGCCACGATCAGCGGCACCGTGTCCGACTCGAGGGCCGAGGCGAGCAGGTCGTCGGGGTGCGCATAGTTGAACTCCGGCAACCGCAGGGCCACCCCCTGGTGCACCGCGCCGCCGGTGAATCGGTCCAACTCGGCCCGAGTGACCTCGAGCATCGGCAGGCTGCGGCTGGCCGCGAGCTTGAAGATGTCGCGCAGCCGATCGTCGCGCTCAGCCCCGGTGACCACGTACGCGGTCTTGGCCGGGATCTCCGCCGCCAGCGCCTCGAGGACGGCGTTGCGGCCGGCCACCCACTCCGGACCGCTGCCGGGCTTCCCGGTACGGGGTCGCTGACCGTTACCGCCGCGACCGCCGGTGGCCTTCTTGGTGCTGGACTGCTGGGTCCGGTACGCCGAGTGGTAGGGACGGTCCTCTGCCTTAGGGGTTGGACCCTTCCCTTCCAAACCTCGCCGGACCCGGCCGCCAGAGCCGGCGGTGTTGCCCTTGCCGCGCTTGCGCACCGCGCCCTTGCGCTGGCTGTTGCCGGGCATCTGCTCCTCAGTTCTCCCTCAGGGCCCAGCGCGGCCCCTGAGGGGTGTCGGTGACCGTGACGCCGAGCGCCTGCAAGGAGTCTCGCAGGCTGTCGGCGGTGGCGTAGTCCCGGCGGGACCGGGCGGCGGCTCGCTGGTCGAGCAGGGCCCGCACCAGGCCGTCCACCACGGCAGTGAGGCGGCCGTGGTCATCGCGCCGCTGCTGCCAGGCGGGCTGGGTGGCGTCCAGGCCGAGCACAGCCAGCATGGCCTGCACCTCGCCCAGCCGGGCGGCCGCGGTCGCGGTGTCGCCAACGGCCAGGGCGGTGTTGCCGTCCCGGACCGCGTGGTAGAGGACCGCGACCGCCCCTGGGGTGCCGAGGTCGTCGTCCATGGCGGTGACGAACGCTGTCGGCATGGTCTGCTCCGCCGAGCCCAACAGCTCGACCGCTCGGCCGACGAACCCGTCGATCCGCTCCAGGGCGGCGGTGGCCTCCTCCAGGGAGGTGTCGGAGAACTCGATCGCCGACCGGTAGTGCGGCTGAGCCAGATAGAAGCGGACAGCTCGCGCCGGGTAGCGCTGCACCACCTGGCTGACCAGTGCCCCGTTGCCGAGGGACTTGCTCATCTTCTCCCCGGCCGCGGTGACCCAGGCGTTGTGCATCCAGAAGCGGGCGAACCGCTGACCGGCCGCGGTGGACTGGGCCAGTTCGTTTTCGTGGTGCGGAAAGCGCAGATCCAAGCCGCCGCCGTGAATGTCGAACTCCTCGCCGAGATACTTTCCCGCCATGGCCGAGCACTCCAGGTGCCAGCCCGGCCGGCCCCGTCCCCACGGGGTGTTCCAGGAGGCGGTCAGCGGCTCGCTGGCCTTGTGTCCCTTCCACAGTGCGAAGTCCCGCGGATCGCGCTTGCCTCGGGGATCGGCGTCGCCGGCGGGCTCCATGTCCTCGATCCGCTGCCGGGAGAGGGTCCCGTACGCCGGCCACGACCGTACGTCGAAGTAGACGTCGCCGGAGCCGTCCTCGGCTGCGTAGGCGTGTCCGCGATCCAGCAGCACCTCGACCAGTTCGATCATCTCCGGGATGTGCCCGGTGGCCCGTGGCTCGTAGGTCGGCGGCAAGCAGCCGAGCGCGGCGTAGGCGTCGTGCAGCTCCCGCTCGAACCGGTACGCGTGCGCGAACCACGGCACCCCCGCCTCGGCGGACTTGCTCAAGATCTTGTCGTCGATGTCGGTCACGTTGGCGATCACGGTGACGTCGAATCCGCGCCAGGTCAGCCAGCGGCGCAGCACGTCGAAGACCACCTCCTTGCGGATGTGGCCGACGTGTGGAGCGGACTGAACGGTCAACCCGCAGTGGTAGATCGAGACCTCGCCCGGGACCAGAGGTTCGAAGGCGCGGACCTCTCGGGTGGCGGTGTCATACAGGCGCAGGCTCACCCCGGCAGCCTAGTGACCACTACCGAGCCGCGAGCATCCGCCGGACAACTTCGAGTCCGGCGCGGAGTGCCTTGCGGTCTCGGGCCGACAGGGTGGCGAGCATCGGCTCGATGTTGTGTCCCAGCGTGGTCCGGATGCCGGCCAGGCACTGCCAGCCGAGTGGGGTGAGGGCGATCAACCACGCGCGGGCATCGCTGGGATCGACGGCCCGCTCCACCAGCCCGGCCGACTCGAGACGCTTCACGTGGTTGGTGAGGGTGGGCTGCGACGATCGCTCCCGCGCGGCGAGGTCGCTGATGCGGCTCGGTCCGTTGTCCTTGATCCGGGCCAGTACGCGGGCCGCGGCCAGACTGATCTCCATGCCCTCGGTCGGAACCTGGCGCACGAGGGCCGCGGCGGTGGTGACCAGGGTTTCGCCCAACTCGTGCAGGTCGTCGCTCACGTTGATCACAGTAGTGGTTGAACCTAGCGGGGGGCGGTCGTCGAAGATCGAGCCGGTCGACTTCCTCAGCGGCGAACCGCCGCCAGCACCAGCCGAGCCAACTCCGCGTACGCCTTCGCGTCGTCCAGACCGGTCGCTTGTCCGATTTCCCCGGAGGTGATCCGACGC
>JAKDLH010000287.1 GCA_030452945.1 Microlunatus sp.
TCGGTCATGGCAGCCCGCAGAGTGCACATGCCCGCGGTTGTGGCACAGACGCCGTCCACGCGGGCGTCTGCCGCGTCCCCGGTGCTGTTGACAACGAAGGTCGGGTCACTGGCTGCCGAGCTGGAGGCGGCAGTGAAGAAGCCGGCCGCCGTCGTCAGAAAAGTGACAGCAAGAGTTGCGCCGAATCGGCTGCGCCGGCGGATGGACCTCTGAGTGGTCATGGTGCTTCTACCTCACTCGTCGACAAACTGGCGGTCATGTCATTCACTTTCACCGTAGGATCCCGTCGAGCCGCAACGTACCCCACGGCTTGCACCGTCCGCAGGCAGTTCAACAGACTGGGCCAGAGATCCTCCCGGAGACGACGCCGGCGGCGCCCAACGGGGTCGTAACCCCCTCGACAACTGACCCAGACTGCTCTGCACCACCACGGGGTGAAGGTCTAGCCGCCAGTCATTGTGGACTTGGTGCCAAGACGCCACACGTACGCGGTTGAAGAATCTCTCGCGGGGGCCGGGGTCCGGCAGCAGCAGCTGCGCGATGGTGCGCCTCAAATGGGCATACCGGGCGACGGCCCGCGCCACCCCGATTGTTGGTAGCGGACCACCGTAGCCCAGCTCGAACTCGCGCCGGCCGACTTCCGAATCGAGCAATGGCCGGGCCGGGTCAAGCAGAAACCCGAGGTCGTGGTCACGGCATCCCCTCCCCACCTCGTCGAAGTCGCAAAGCACCGTCCCGCCAAGGCCGACGAGGATGTTCTCTCGGTGCAGGTCGCCGTGCAAAAGCACTGGGCGCCGACGACCCAGAATGCCGTCGGAGCCGTCGCGGGAACATAGCCCATCGTCAAGTCGCCGGACCACTTCGTACAGCATCCGCTCCTCGAGACCGTTGATGCGCCCACGATGTCGCAGCAACCGGATGTCGTCGCGCAAGGGTGCTGGATCATCCCGGTTAGGCAGAGCGCCTACGTTCTCTTCGACCTCGTCGATATCGAGGTCGTGCCACGCTCGGAGGGCGGCGCCAAGTTGCACTGGGAGCAGCGGCCGGTTGACAAGCTCGACTCGCTGCCAAACCAGCACGAAACGCTCCAGTTCGTAATGCAGATCGTCAGCACCAGCGACCAGCCTGACCGCAGCTCTTGTCGGCATCAGCAGGCGAGCCAAGGTCACCCGCCGGCGCAGCTGCTCTGGAAGCCCTCCCGGCGGCGCTACCGTCAACACCAGATCGTCGACAGCGAACACCGAACTTGTGGTGCCGGCCTGAAGCCGAATCGGACTGCCACGCCGACCGAGCTTCTCAGCAACAGAGACCGCTGCGAGCGTTGCCGTGCGGTCGCGAGGGGTCGCCCTCGATGGCATCCTCACGATTGATGCCTTCGCCGACGTAGCGCAGTGAGGTTCACGGCGACGAGAACTGAGGGTCGAAAGCCCGTAACGCGGCTGAGGCACCGCGGTGGCGCAGGCTGCTCTCCATGACGATGGACCTGATCGACGCGTGGAAAGCCGTCTCGTTGAACGCGGAGGCGTGCACCTTGATAGCTTCCTCATCGAAAACCGTCTGGCGAAAACGAGTAATGGCCTCCATCACCGGCTCAAGCCCAGTTTGGTCAACGAACAAGCAGGTACGTCCCTCCACGCTTGAGTCGAGGTACCCCCCAGAACGAAGTAGAATCGCGGGGGTCCCGTACGAATAAGCCTCGATGGGGGTCAGGCCGAAGTCTTCTCGGCTCAGGGCAATCAGCCCCGCTGCGTTGGCGTAGAGCCAGCGAAGCTGAGCGTCCGTGATGCCCGAAACACCCTGTATTCGGTCACACCAGTCGCCTGACTCACGAGCCGGCAAACCACCTACGACCACGAGCCGTTCGCCGGGCAGGGCCTCGACGGCTTCGCAGATTGACGCCACCTGCTTGTAGCCACGCTGCCGACTGACGACCAAGAAGTATCCGGGGTTGATACTAGAAACAGGGGTCCTGTCCGCTTCGGTGTCGATCAGTACCGGAGGGAAGAGAGTCTGGGCCTGGATCCCGTAGGCATCAAGGATACGACGCTTGACGATCGAAGAATTCGCGACATATGTCGTAGCCGATGCCGCAGCCTCGTCGTCTCTGCGCCGCAGCATCGGCTTGACGGCTTGGAGCAGAGGTTTCGCGAAGGCGGGAACCTCCGCCAGGTAGTCATCACCGACGTGAAGCCACCGTGGTGGGGTGTGGCAGTACACCACCTTGGCGGCACTCGTACGGAGTCCGTGAGCGAACCCTGAGGTGGAGCAGACGACCACATCAACATCTGGGGTTCTCGCAGCCGCGAAGGCTCGGCCAAGAAACGGCAAGGCGCGGCGAGGGTCCTGGCGGAACCAGGGCACACGGTCCATCCACAATGTTCTGACCCGATAGTGCTCGAACTCGGGAAAGGTGGTCGCGGGGTTGTAGACACTTGTGATCAACTCTGATCCGGGGAAGGCTTTCAACAACGATAAAACCACACGCTCGGCTCCCCCACGCTGCGTTACATAGTCGTGTGCGATCAGCACACGCGGGAATGGCTGTTGTTCCACAATGTCACCTGCTCCCGGGAGAGGATTGAGTGCGACGAGATGCCCTCGTGGGAGTCTCCTGCGGCTCAGAGCGGGAACTAGTTTCGTTCGCGTAGTCAGGCGTGGGCGCTCCGCTTGAGTCCAGCGCAGCATCATCCGCTTCAGAGAGCGCAGACTCGGTGCGCGCCTCAGGCGCTGAGCGCGACCCCACCTTGCGACTGCCGGAACCCTTCGCGGTCCTGGAAACGACCGACCCACGAACCGGGCTGTAGAGAACGACCACCGGTCGCCGCAGAACGTCGAACATAGAGCCCAAACCCTCTAGCCGGGTTGCCAGCCTTCTCAGAGTGCGGCGTCGGGAGAGCCCCGACGGTACGAGCACGACGACCCGAGCCGCGAGCCTGGCCATCTCGAGGGCTTCTGCCGAATCAGTCAGCGAAGACCCAATGACGATCACGTGATCATTGGTTTCGACGAGGCCAGACACCCACTCACCGAACTCGCTCGAACCAAGAAGCGCCAGCGTGTTGCCTTGCGCGGCCGTGACCACCGTCAACCGTTGCCCCAACTCTGAACTCACGACTGGCCCGCCATCGCCCGCGCGTACCGACTCGAACGCAACGATATCGAGGTTGGCGGCAGCGGGGAATGAGGCGCCACCCGGAACCGCGTCGACCACGATGACCCGCCGGCCCATCTGAGACAACTCGTCCGCAACCAAGACGGCCACTTCAGTCGAGCGACCTTCTTCGTTCTCGAGCGGAGTAAGCAGGGTGGGCTCTGCGCTTCCCGTCGCTGGAAACAGCGTCACCGCCAGTAGCTGAGCAGCGTAGCGACCTGGCTCGGAGGCGTCGGTGTTGGGAAGATCGGCGAGGTTGAGGGTGGGAATGGCTTCCAGACCCGCCGACCGTATGTCGTCTTCATCGCGCACCTTTCCGCGAAACTGCTCGAGAAGCCATGTGAGTCCAAGACCGACCACGAGTCCGATGATGGCGCCCAGGAGCAACTGGGAGATAACGTCGAAAGCGGAAGCGTTGGCCTTGTCTGCCGGCTGGATGCTCTTAGCCCCGCCGCTCGAACCGACCGACTTGTACAACGCGACACCGTCCAGTTGACGCTGAAGGGCGGTTCGCTGGTCAAGCAGTGCGCTTCGGGTCGGGCTCACGACCGCCTGCACTTGCGTGAGGCTGTCCTTGTCGGCCGCCGAGAGAGCCTGCTGCAACTTTGTGAGCTGATCGTTGAGTCCATCGATGCTCGTTGACAGTTGCTTCTCGGTGGCCGCTACCACTGCGTCATTGTCCTGCGTCAGGGACGCGACGTATTCAGTGCTGTACAGGTTGGCGACTTTTACCGCCAAAGCGCTGTTGGTCGCAGTGACGTTCGTGACAATGACGGAGGTGTCGCTGGCCCCGGTAAAATCTACCTCGTACGGGGGGTGACCGTCGGGTAATTGCCGTTCGACGGCAGCCGCGATTCGCCCTCCCTCCATCCTCCGCAGTTGCGAGTCCATCAACCGCGCGTTGTCGTCGCGCGTTGATGGGCCCGCGGCCGTGACTGACATTACCGTAGCCGGCATGCCGATCTGCGTTTGTGAGGTTGCGGTATAGCTGAACCCACTGCGCAGCATCGGCAAGGCAGTGACGCCGACGCCGATGGCGGTACAAAGCAGTATGAGGAGCGTGTGACGCCCTGCGAGGCGAAGCAGTCTACGCACGTCGAAGGGGGTTTCTTCCGGCATAGTGTTCAACTCTCGACTCTGGTAGGACGGAAAGTGGACTTGCGCCGTGCGGCGCTGGGGATGGCAGTATTCATCAGGTGGCGTCGGTAATCATGCCGGCTGCCACCGTGCGGTTGGTGCCCTCGTCGACGAGCACGAAGCCACCGGTGTAGCGGTTGCGCGAGTAGTCGTCCGCCATGAGCGGTGCCGTAGTGCGAAGGCGCACTCGACCGATCTCGTTGAGGCTCAACTCTTTCGCCTCTTCGTCACGGTGCAGCGTGTTCACGTCAAGGCGGTACTGCAGCCCCTTGACGATTGTGCGAGCGGTGCGCGTCGTGTGCTTG
>JAKDLH010000288.1 GCA_030452945.1 Microlunatus sp.
TGACGACAGGCGTCGCCTACACGGCCTCGTATCATGCACCCGTGGGCCGCTATGCCGGCGATGTCGGCACCCTGTCTGCGGAGCAGCCGAAGCGGACCCGCGCCCTGACGGCGACCCAAGGCGTCTACACCTACAAGTCGGGCATGCCGAAATCAGTGTGGCGCGACTCGAACTACTACGTGGACGTCGTCTTCACCACAGTTCCCCCGGACAGCATTTCCGGGGCGACTGGCACGACAGCTCCCAAGCCATCGACGACGACTGCCCTTCCGCGCCCGACCACTACCGCCCCTCGCCCAACCACGATCGCAAGTCCCACGCAAGCCGCGCCCTCGGTCAAAGGTTGGCCGGACGCGAGCACAACTGGAGTTGCGCAGTGCCCCGCTCTCGAGAAGGTCCGAACGGGCGGTCAAGTCATGCTGACCAGTGACGGTCAGACGTATGAGAACAAGGAGTTCCTCGAACCGACAGTCATCAATGTCCGTGCTCAGAACGTTACGATCCGCTGCGTGAAGTTCAACGGAACGGGTTGGTACGGAATCGACAACACGGACCGGCCGTCATCGGTGACCGTCGATCGGGTCGAGATCAACTGCCAGGACAAGGGCCAGGTCGTCGGCATGCTCCTGCGGGACGCCACCGTGTCCCGGGCCAATGTCCATAACTGCGACCACATGATCAACGCGGGTGGCGACAATCTCACGATCCGCGACTCATACTGCCACGCCTTGACGGATAAGCCGGTGGTCCACGCGGACTGTATCCAGTCCATGGGCGGCAACACAAACCTGCGGATCGAGCACAACTCGCTGTGGTCTCGCGACACGTCGGACATCCTCCTCGGCGACGAGTACGGACTGGCCAAGAACGTAGTGATCCACGACAACCGGCTCATGTCGGAAGGTGACCCGCCTCCGGCATACCTGCTATATCTGGGTGGCACCAACACGGTGGTGACTGATAACCGGTTCACCCGCCGGTACACGTATGGGCACTGCACGGACATCGCTAAGCCGGGCGCCCAAACCGTATGGAGCGGGAACGTCTGGGACGACGATGGGTCGCCCGTCCGTAGCTGTTGAACTCGTCTGATCGCCGAGTTGCTCAGTGGTTCCAGACCGACGTTCGTAGTGGCGCCGACAATCGACGAACACCTCGAGATGCATCGTGCGGTCCCTGGGTTCCCGGATCACTGGCCCATCCGGGAGAAATCTACGTCTCGGCCACCTCGGCGTTCGACGGCGCGGCGCAAGTACCACCAGGCCCGGCCCGGGCCCGGCCCGGCGACGCGCGAAAGGTCTGGTTCGGCGTAATCGCTGGTCATCACCGACGGCGGCACCGAGACACCTCCTGCCATTCGAGTAGGCGATGAGCCCCAATCATCGACGGAGACCTGGTGGAGGTCGCCCAGTTCCTCGGCGCACACTTCCCTCCCGTGTGAGCATGAGCAGATGGGCTCCTTCGTGCTGGTGCGTGGTCAGATCAGAGACCACCAGCCTCGAAGGAGCCCCACCCGAATCGGTGGAGCCACACGGGTGGGAATTCAGTGAGCAGGTCTGGGGACTTTCAAGTGGGCGCCATCCACCCTGAGGTGCCCCTTCTGGCCGGACTTCTCCCGGCCGGCAGCCCTACCAGCGCCCTACTCGTGGATTCGGGTCAGATGGATAGCCCCTGTCATCGCTGATGATAGTTGATGGCGGCTTGGCGCAGTAGGGACCCGCGCTGACGTCCGACACGTCGGTAGTCGAAGGCCGCGGCCCGGGCTCGAGCCGCGTTGCCGTAGCGGTGACGAAGTTCGCGATCGTTGGCAAGCTGCGAGAGCGCAGCTGACAGCTCCGGTACTGAACCGTGATTCACTACGACGCCGGTCTCGCCTGTGTTGACGAGCCTAGCGGCCCCCATCGGTGTCGTAATAACTGGAAGGCCACAACCGGCAGCTTCGTAGGTCACCTGTGGCCCCCCTTCTTCGAGAGTGGGAAAGGCAAATATGTCCGACCCTCGATACAGCGCCCCGACGTCTTCTACGAAGCCGAGATGCCGGACCCCGCCCCGTTCCACTTGGGCAGCCACCAAATCGACAATGCTCGGCTCTACCGCCCCCGCCAGTACCAGTTCGCCCTTCACCTCGGACGAACGCCAAGCCTCAAGGAGCTCCGGCACGCCTTTTCGAACGCTGACACTGCCAACGAAGAGCACACGCACACCATCGCGCAGCGGTGGGGCAGCCTGTAGGCTCTTAAAGCGCTCCGGTCGCCACCCAAAACTAGTGGCCAGAATGCGACTCTCGCCCACGCCGGCCTCTCGCAGAGACGACTCGACTTCCGGGTTCGACGCGAAGACGAAGTCACAGAGTGCTAGTTCCTCATTCTCGCGTTGGATCTTGTCATCGGTCACAGTGTGGTTGGCGGGTAGCCCGAGTCGTTCGTAGGCACCGTCCAGAATGGGGCGAGAAGTGGCACACGCGCTGTTGATCATCTCGCGCACAACGGGGAGATCGTGATCACGAGCAGCCTTAACAAGTTGGATCGGTGGATCCGGCCAGAAATAGGCCACCGTTCTCTCAGGGTCTGCCGCGAGCGCAGCGCTTTGTGAAACTGCTGATTGAGACGCCGCATTGCGCGCGCTTCAACCATCCGCCAGGGAACCCGGTTCACGGAACGCGGAAGAGCCGCTCTTACCTGAACGTGAGCACGAGTCGCGCGTCGGGTCCGTCCCAGGTAGAGCTTGACGTCAAGGTCATCTGGCGAGATATTGTCGAGGATTGCGGCACAAGCCTCGCCTGGCCCACGCCCGTTGAAGGAGTATGGGGCATACACCAAACACTGGATCCGATCTTGTTCTGCGCGCACTTTGAAGCTACCTTTTTAACAGTCACCCCTCTACAAGAGGTGGGGAACTGAACGGGATCCTGGCATTCGTCGTACGAATCCGTCGCACATCACGCGCGGACATCACACGGCGCCTGACTGATGGCGCGGACCGCTCGAGGATGAACCGAGCCAGCTCGTCGTCATCGTTGAGATCGACGTACTCCCTGCCCTGCTCGTCAACCCCATTCACCGGCTCATCCATCGTCGCAGCCGCTAGTGCGTCCATCGGCTCCACGCCGGCTAGCTCCCCGAAGACGGAGAGATAAGCTTCTGCCTGCGACCGCCAATCGAACTCGGTCGAGACTCGGACCCGTGCGTCGAGTGCGAGCTGGAGCCGGAGCGCGTCGTCATCGAGGAGTCGCTCGACGGCGTCAGCGAAGCCGGATACGTCGCCAGACTCGGCGTAGAGCACGGCATCACCACCCGACACGCGCGTCTCAAGGAGGTCGAAAGACACGGAGGGCAAGCAGTACGCCATGTACTCCATCGTCTTGTTCATGGTCGAGACGTCATTGAGCGGTGTCTTGAGGTCCGGGCTCAGGCCTACGTCCGCGACACTCAAGTAGTCCGCGATCATCGCTTTGTCGGCGCGTCCGGTGAACGTGACGACCTTGTCCAGGTCGAGTTCGGTGCAACGGCGCCGCAGGTCCTTATAGCAGTCGCCGAAGCCGAGCAGCCAAGTGTGGACATCCTCACGCCCCCGTTTGTGGACCAACTCGTTCATAACGTCGAGGACGATGTCAACGCCATCCTGCGGGCCCATGATTCCCAGGTAGACGAGAGCGAACCGAGTCGGCTTGCTGTCAAACGTTGCCGAGTAGATCGGCCGCATCACTCGAGTGTCGGGGCAACTCCGCACGACCGTGACATCCTGGGAACGCAGCTTGCCGCGGCGCACGGCAATCGCCTTGTAGGACTCGTTCGTCGATATCACCCGGTCGGCGGCGCGGAAGGTCATCCGCTCAAGCCAGAGCAGCCCGCGGTACTCAATGCGCCGACCGAGGGTCTCGGGCTCTCCAAAGCGGGAGCGGAATAGCTCAGGATTGAGGTCGTGATGGTCGAAGACGAACCGCACACCGCGAGCACGCCAGAGCCGCGCCAACGCCCAGTAGGTGTCCGGTGGGTTGCATGCCTGGATGATCTGGAACGGCTTGCGGCGCCATACCTTCAGCGAGAGGCGTGCCGTCCGAAGCCATGAGTAGATGAACTCGAAGACGAATCCGAGCATCCCGCGCGCCTCTGGGGCCGGCTTGTACTTGTAGATATGAACCTCAGCGATCGTCTGTCGCGCGGGGTCACCCGGTCCCTTTGGGCAGATGACGCTCACCTCGTAGCCACGGGCGACGAGGGCTTGGCACTCCAACCACACCCGCCGGTCGAGTGGAACCGGGAGGTTCTGCACGATGATCACCACGTGAGGTCTTTGAGCCACGGTTCGATGGTGGCACGGCCTTGGCTTCTTCGTGTCGAGAACGAGGTTTTGGCCTCGTGGCGAGAGCTGTCAACCCGTGCGGCGCACCACTCGGAGCTTGAGTTTGGCCTGTCCGTAGCGTTCCTTGCCAAGCAACCTGAGAGCGGATCGGCGGGCAGCGGCGCGGGTGCTGTCACGCACCGTGCGCGCAGGGTGCAAGAGCAGAAGGGCCTTGCCCAGTTCAAACAAGCTGGGCTCGGCCACGGCGTCGAGCATGTCTCCGAACAACGCCCGGAA
>JAKDLH010000289.1 GCA_030452945.1 Microlunatus sp.
GAGCGTGGCCGGTGCTGGGCGGCGTGGTGTCTTCGGCGTCCGGATCGCCGCCCCGGCTTGTCCCGGTGTCTGGATCGTCGCCCGGCTCGCTGGGCCACCGGCGGGCGGATCCCGACTGATCGGTGTCGGGCTGATCGGTGTCGGGCCGGTCGGTGTCGGGCTGATCGGCGTCGGGCTGATCGGTGTCGGGCTGGCCGGTCGGGTGAGGCTTGGCCGCCTCAGCCTCATGATCATCAGCGCTGGCCGGGTCGGCCTCGGGGTCCGGATCGTCGCCGGGACGGGCTGGCTGCTCCGCGTCGGGTCGATCGCGGTGGGCGGTCGCCGGGTCCGCCGAGCCGATGCCGGTGCCGCCTGGACCGGTGGCGGCTGGGCCGTCGGCGGCGTGGCGGATCAGCATCTGCAACACCATCGCGGGTTGGGCCAGCAGCCCGAACGCGGTCGCCCGCCGCTGGTCGGCGGTCTCCGCACTGCCGTCCAGCCTCAAGATGTCGGCCAGCCGGTCCACCAGGGCGTACACCATGATCAGATCCCCGTCCTCGGCCCGGACGATCATGGTCCGGATCCCGCCCTCGGACCGGCACAGCTGCACGAACCGGGCTTGCTTCGCCTCCCGCCGTTTCGTCTCCGCCAAGACCGGGTCGGCGGTCATGATCGCCGCGGCCAGCACCGACAGGGCCCGGCCCCACGACAACCGGGGCAGCTTGGCGGCGATCTCCGCATCAACTTTCGCGGCGGCGGCCTGGGAGAGGTCGCGGCAGGCTTTGACGATCTGGCGGGCCTGCCAGACCGGCACTGACTGGTCCACGGTGCACGCGGTCCACAGGCTGGGGAAGCGGTGCTCCAGATCGGCGACGTCGATCAGGAACGCCCGGGCGGTCGGGTCGGGCCAATGCCGCAGCGGCGCGTACTCGGCGACGGCGAACTCATCCACCCACGGGGTGCCGGCCGACCCGGACCGCTTCCCCGCCCCGCCGGCCGGGCCGGTCGCGAACGGATTGGCTTCGTCCACACTGTGCAGGTCCAGCCACTCTTTCAGGTCGAGCACGGTGCCGACCTCCTCGGCCCGGATCCGCCGGTCCCGGGCGGCGATCCGGTCGGCCAGCAACTGACCTGGGGTCCGGCCACCACCGGGCCCCGAACCCTCCAACCGACCCTGATCGAACATACCAACGATTCTAGAGGAGGGCACTGACAGATCTCGACCAGACCTCTCAGTGGGATGGTGGTGAGTTCGTCCGCTACCAGATCATCGACCTGGTTCCCAGCCGATAGTCGGATCGGCATCTCCAGGCGGCTCAGACGACCTCGAAGTTGGCCATCATCATCATGTCCTCGTGCTCGAGGTTGTGGCAGCGGAAGACGTACTTGCCGCGGTAGCCGTCGAAGTGGACGAGTACGCGCGCGACCTGGCCCGGTGGCACATCCACAGTGTCTTTCCACCCGGCGTCTCTGGCGAGCGGCGGCTGGCCGCTGCGGCTGAGAACCTTGAAGTGGACCAGGTGGAGGTGCACCGGGTGGTGGACATCAGTGATCAACTCCGAGATCTCGGTGGAACCCAACTCCGGCCGGGCCTGGATGAGATCGGGGTCGAACCCCTCCCCGTTGATCGTCCACATCGTCTGGCCTCCGATGGCGGACCGGACGAAGCGGAACCGGCGGGTGCGGTCGGCTGCGGACTCGTCCAGATGCTCGAACTCCTCCAGGTTGGACAGTCGGGCGGGCACGTCGCTGCTCTCCTTCTCCTGGCGTGCCACCCGAAACCGCAAAACCGGCCAGGGTGCCCCGTTCACCAGGATGACATCGCCCAGGGCGCCCTCCATGTATGCGCTGGTCACCCCTGGTTCGCCGGCACCGGCCGGGCCGGCTTGGCCCAGGTCCGCCAACACCGCCCCGACGTGGTCATGATGGACATCCGGATGCCCCAGATGGACGGCCTGGAAGCTACCGGCAGATCGTCGCCGATCCCCACCTGCGGCAGCGTCAAGGTGCTGGTGCTCACCACCTTCGACGAAGGCGAACACGTGTTCGAGGCCATCCGCTCCGGCGCCGCCGGCTATCTGCTGAAGGACGTCTCGCCGCCGGATCTGCGCCGCGCCATCCGTACCGTGGCCGCCGGCGACCCGCTGCTGGCTCCGTCGGTGACCCGGACCGTGATGCAAGCGGTCGCCGCCCAGCCACATGCCACCTTGGACGCCGCGCCGCTGCGTCGCCTGACCGACCGCGAACGCGAAATGCTAGCGGGCATCGGTCGGGGCTTGGCCAATGACGAGATCGCCCGTGAACTGTTCATCTCCCCGGCCACGGCCCGCACCTACGTCTCCCGGATGCTGATCAAGCTCGGCTCCCGCGACCGCGCCCGCCTGGTCGTGTTGGCTTACCAGACCGGACTCGTCAACCCTCGCTAGTCCTGCGCTAGTTCGGTCAGCACGGCACGCAGCAGTTGCACGGGTTGGGCGTCCAGGGGTCGTGCCGCCACGGTGAGCGCCAGTCAGGCGGTGATCGCCAGCCCGGCGGCCACGGACAGCAGGTGGCCGGTCGCCGGCCCTCCGCGCGGCGCAGCATGACCATCCCGTTGTAGATCAGGAAGGCCGGCACGGTCAGGATGGTCAGGCCGGCTGCCGCCAGGACGGTCACGATCAGAATGGTGGCGGCTGGGCAAAGACCCACACCAGGGCGAGCACGAGTCCGACGGCCAAGAAGCCGACCGTCAGCACCGGGCCGCAGCCAGATGGCCAGCCAAAGGCTGGTCGCCAGCCAAGCCAGGCCGCCCCTAGTAGGCCGCCCCAAGGACCCACGACACCAGCCCGAACCGGGCGGGATGACCGTCGTGGCCGGCGGCTACGGTGCGGGTGGCGGCTGCCGGGATCACTGTCACGATGCTCCGGCACCAGCCGTACAGGATCGCGGCGAGCCGACCGGTGGAGGCGCGCAACGTGATGATCCGTCAGGCGATGGCCTGCGCGCTCCAGCCAGACCGCGCCCGGCAGGCAGGTGCCCGACGGCAGGACCAGCCAGGTGGGGCGGGCGGTCAGGGCCACCTCATCGAGCACCCGCTGGGACCGAAAGACTTGACCAGCCCACGACAGCCGAACGCCGGCGCACCTTCAACGCTCATGGCCACCAGCCTGCCCCAGTGGGCCGCCGGGGCACATCCTGCCGCGGGAGGATTGCCACGCCACCCCGGGCCCCAGACCTCTCCTGCCACGGTAGGAGCCGACCAACCCCAAGAAAACGGGATGGCTACCGGCACACCGCCAGGCCAACCGGACGTGCCGGGCGACCTCACCCGCCAGCCCGGCGCTGTGCGCCAGAATGACCAGCGCGACCCCTGGGTCATTGGGATAGTGGCCTTTCGGATCGAGCGGGGTTTTCGGACGCCTCGTCTGCGGACCCAGCGCGGAGGCGATCACTCGGGCTGGTTGCCGTGGACAGGTCCGGCGGGTTGCGAAGCGGCGAGGGTGATCTCCAGTCCGACGGCGCGGCCTCCGTGCTCGCGGAACGCGCCCAGCACGGTGAGGAGTCGGAACAGGCGGAACCGGTTGCCGTATTTTGTGGTCAGCGCCTGTGTTGCCCGGTGCAGCTCCCTGCGGTGCAGGGTCCGTGCTCGGCCCGGGTGCCACGGACCGAGTGGCCGGCCCTCGAAGTCTGACGCCGCCACCTCGACCCGAGGGTCTCGACGGATGCGTGTGACCTTCCATGATCGGTTCGGCGTGTATCCGTACCACCGCCCGTGCGAAGGCGCCAGCCAGATCGGCGTCGATGCAAGTGATCCGTCGCGGCGGAATGTGCGCAGTGCGAAGAAGCGATCCCCAGCCGGATCGGTCCGACGGCTCATGACTGCCACCGCCCGGTGCCCGGTGTCGGACGATCCGAATGTTCTGAGCCGTTGGCGCTCAGGGTGATTTCGGCGAAGCGCATGACCGCGTCGGTGACGGCATGGAGCCGGATGGATGAGAAGACGTCGAAGCTGTGCTGTGCACCGGGAAGTTCGGCATAGACAACCGGCCGGTCGGAGACCGCGCGGAGACGGTCCGCGAATTCCCGGGCTCGATGGTGGGGGACGAGGGTGTCCAGGGTGCCGTGAATGATGAAGAACGGTGGCGCGTCGGCGTTGATCACCTGCCTCGGTGAGGCCGATCCGGCCCCGCCGCCGAAGTCGCCGTAGTAGCCGTAGAGGCCGATCACCCCGGCGACGCCGCTGCCGGACAAAGCCGCGGTTGCGGCCAGGTTCGCTCCGGCGGAGCCGCCGATCGCGAGAACGCGGTCAGGATCGCCGCCGTAGGCAGCGACGTTGTCACGCACCCAGGCCAGTGCAGCCCGGACGTCGGTCAACTGCTCGCCGTGACCGGCTCGGATCTGGCGACGCCCAGCGCTCACACATACCCATCCCTGCGCGGCCATGCGGTAGATCAACGCCCGGGAGCCGATCATCTTGTTGGCGAGCCCGCCGTGGAAATACACGATCACCGGTGCAGGGCCGCCCCCGCCGCTGGCTCGGCGGGACACGAACAGGTACAGCCTGTTACCCCGCCCGGCGGGGGCGGAGCGGCGGTT
>JAKDLH010000290.1 GCA_030452945.1 Microlunatus sp.
CCCGGCCGGAGTGCCCGGGACGGCCACGGTGGGCGGACCGATTTCGTAGGGGATCGCCTGGCCGACGAAGACGACCTCGATCGGCTGGCCGCGGCCCGGCGGTCGTCCCCCCAGACCCGGAACCGCGACGAAGAAGTCCACGCACCGGGTCTGCCCGGTGGCGGCCTCGTAGTGGATCGCGAAGCCGCCTCCGCCGAGGCCGGTGAACAGCGTCTCCGCGGCGCAGCTGGTCAGCACCATCGCCACCGCGGCGTCGGCGGCCGTCCCTCCGGCGTCGAGGATGTCGGCTCCGGCCTCCGCCGTGGCGGGGTGGCCGGCCGCCACGCCCGGGATGATGGTCACGCCCAGCAGCCTAGTGATCACCGCGGCCGGCCGATGACAGGTGTCACGGTGAGGTGATGACGCTCGGTCGAGGCGCCGACACCGGTGCCGGACCAGACTTCAAGCATGGTTCATCTGACATCGTCGATCGCGACGAGCCTGCGACCGTCCCCTGCCGGCGCGGCCATCGAGCTGACCGGGCTACGCAAGTCGTTCGGCCTCGTACGAGCGGTGGACGGGCTCGACCTGTCGATCGCGCCCGGGGAGATCGTGGCCGTGCTCGGACCCAATGGAGCCGGGAAATCCACCACTACCGAGTTGATCACCGGGCTGGTCCAACCCGATGCCGGATCGGCGCAGGTCTTCGGCCTCCCGCCACGGACGGCGATCGAGCGGGGCCTGGTCGGGGTGATGTTGCAGGCCGGGGCGCTGCTGCACGAAGCCACGGTGCGGGACGTGCTTCGGTTGATGCACGGCCTTCACGCCCACCCACTGCCGCTGGAGGAGGTTATCGAGCGGGCCGACCTGCGGTCCTTCTGGAAGACCCGGACTGAGAAGCTGTCTGGCGGCCAAGCCCAGCGACTGCGCTATGCGTTGGCGCTGATGTCTGACCCCCAGCTGCTGATCCTGGACGAGCCGACGGTGGGGATGGATGTGGAGATTCGTCGGGCCTTCTGGGCCTCGATGCGAGACTTCATCGCCGACGGCCGCACCGTGGTGTTCGCCACCCACTATCTGGACGAGGCCGATGCCGAGGCGGACCGGATCGTCGTGCTCGCGCGGGGACGGGTGATCGCCGACGGAACGCCCGCCGCGATCAAGACCCGGGTGGCCGACCGGACCATCACCTTGGCCGACCACGGCGCCAGCCTGGCCGATCTGGCGGCCCTGCCCGCGGTGATCAGCGCGGAGCGGGCGGGCAGCAGGCTGCTGCTGCGCACCACCGACTCCGACACCACCCTCCGGGGCTTGATCAGTGAGCATCCAGCCGCCGCCGAGATCGAGGTCGTCTCGGCCAGCCTCGAGGACGCCTTTCTCACTTTGACCCACGATCAGCCGGAGGAGCTGTGATGATGATCTTGACCACGACGCTGCCCGCACCACTGCACTACGCGGTGCACAGCACCTGGCTGACCCTGCGCAACTTCGCCTTCGTGTTGTTCGCGGTGGGCATGCCGCTGGTGCTCTATATCGTGTTCAGCCAGACCTTCGCCGCCGGATCCGGACCTGACGCCCAGCTCGCCTCGGCGATGATCATGGTTTCGATGGCCGGCTATGGCGCTCTGGGGGCGGCCATGAGCGGCGGTGCGCAGCTGGCCATGGAGCGCCGCTCAGGCTGGTTCCGGCAACTCAGCGTGACCACGCTGGTCCCTCGCGACTTCCTCCTGGCTAAAGCGGCCGTGATTATGGTCCTGGTGCTGCCGTCGCTACTGCTGGTCTTCGGGGCTGGGTTCTTGATCGGCGGAGTACGGATGCCGCTGGAGGTCTGGCTGACCTCACTGGTGCTGATGTGGCTGGCCCTGATCCCGATGGCCATCCTCGGCATCGCCCTGGGGCTGTGGGTGAAGGCGGAGGCGGTCGGTGGCGTCACGACCCTGGTGTTGCTGGTGCTGGCCATGTTGGGTGGGCTCTGGCTGCCGGTGGAGATGATGCCGCCGGCGGCGCAGACCCTGGCCCACGCCCTGCCGTCGTACTGGTTGGCCGAGCTGGGTCGCTGGCCGATGCTGCCCCAGATGGCATTCCCGTGGACGGGAGTGGCGGTCTTGATCGGCTGGAGTGTCGGACTTACCGTTTTGGGAGCGCTCGGCTTCCGGCGGGCCGCCGCCAGCAGCAAGCGCTAAGTCCGCAGCGCCACCAGCAGAGCGAGGAGATCCGCCTTGTCCACGAAGACGGGGTCACCGGAATCGGGGTCACCGAAGCGCGCATCGCGGCCGCGTCGGCCCGGTTGGACGCTGTTGAGCTCGAGGGCCGCGTCCGACTGCGACGACCCGACCGCTGCTCCGGCCCGGCACCACGGGTCCAATGCCGCGCCGCCGTTCACCTGGCGGCGGGCGCTGCAGAACATGGTCTGGGTCTACGCCTTCGGGCTGGTCTTCTTGATCTTCGCGATCGTCGCCGTCGGCGACGGTGACCCATCGCCACTCCTGCTGGCCGGGCGGATCGTGCTGGTGGTCGGGATAGCCGTGGGTTATCTGGTGACGGCCTGGATCGCTGACTGCTCGTTGCGAGCGCGCTGGCTTTACCTCAGCGGCTACGTCGGGCTGCTGATCTTGTCCTATCCGGCCTGGGGCTGGACGCTGGTCGGCTATGGGGTGTACGTCGCCATCATGCTGGCCACCCTGCTGCCCTGGCGACAGTCGCGGATCGCCATCGTGGTCTGGGCCCTGCTGCTGGCGCTCACCATCCCGTTCGGGGGCGCTGAGACGGCCACCTACATCGCACTGATCTCGGTCGGTATGGGACTGGCCACCGCGGCGGCGATGGAGGCGGGCCGGGTGCAGGGCCGGCTGCAACACGCTCAGCGCCGGGTCGACACCCTCAGTGTCGCCGCCGAACGGGAACGGATCGGCCGCGACCTGCACGACATCCTCGGTCACTCGCTCACCGCGATCTCGATCAAGGCCGATTTGGCCGCGCGGCTGGTTGAGGTCGATCCGGCGGCGGCCAAGATTCAGATCGTCGAGATCGAGCAGGTGTCGCGGCAGGCGCTGGCTGACGTGCGCACCACCGCGTCCGGTATGCGCGAGGTGCGGCTGGCGACCGAGATCGCGAGTGCGCGATCAGTTCTGCTGGCCGCTGGCATCGAGTCGCGGATGCCGTCCGCGCTGCCGCCGATGTCGGCGGCGGTGAACGAGTTGTTCGGTTGGGTGGTTCGTGAGGGGGTGACCAACGTGGTGCGGCACAGCCGAGCCACGGTGTGCACGGTGATCGTCGAGCCCAGCGCGGTGGAGGTGCGCGACGACGGCCGGGGAAGCCCGACCACGTCGCGGGCCGGGTCGGGTCTGAGGGGCCTGCGTACGCGGATCGAGGCCGGCGGCGGAGTGCTGCGGGTCGAGGCGGCACCCTCAGGTGGCACGGTGTTGCGGGCCGAACTCGCGGCCGCCCCCGGAGCCCCGACCGAACCGGCCACCGAGCGGGTCGGTGACATTGCGGTGACCACGTCATGATCACGGTGTTGCTCGCCGACGACCAAGCCATGATCCGGCAGGCGTTCCGGGCCTTGCTCGAACTGGAGGCCGATATCTCGGTCGTCGGCCAAGCCGGGGACGTGGCCGAGACCGTACGCAAGGTCACCGAGACCCGGCCCGCGGTGGTGCTGCTGGACGTGCAGATGCCGTCCCCGGAGCACCCTCACACCGACGGGATCGACGCGTGTGCCGCGATCACCAGAGAGCATCCCGGCACCCGGGTGATCATCTTGACCACGTTCGGTCGACCCGGGTACCTGCGGCGAGCCATGGAAGCCGGTGCCGTCGGCTACATGGTCAAGGACGCCCCCGCCGAGCAGCTGATCGACGGCATCCGCCGGGTCTACCAGGGCCTGCGGGTGGTGGACCCCTCGCTGGCGGCGGTCAGCTTGTCCATCGGGTCCTCACCGCTGACCCACCGGGAGCATGAGGTGCTGGCTGTCGCCGCGTCCGGTGCCTCGACGAGTGTGATCGCCGGCCAGGTGTTCCTGTCCGAGGGGACCGTGCGCAACCACCTGTCGGCGGCGATGGGCAAGCTCGGGGCTGGGAGCCGGGCGGAGGCCGTGCGGATCGCGACGGAGAACGGGTGGCTCGGATAGCTCGGTCCAATCATGGTGATCGTCCCAGTGGGTGGTCGTGGGTGGGCGGCGATCAGACCAGGCACTACACCTCCTATCGACCTGTCGGCGCCGACCGGGTAGTTGATCTTGCCGGTCAGGGCACCCGGGCCGCCGATCGCTGGCTAGGAGGTTCGACCCCAGCCTCCTAAACTCGAACGCGTGACTGCCACTGCCGCTCGACCGTGGCAGCCCGTGGCTACAGGGGCGGTCGTGGGGGGCGCGGGCCTGGTCGCCGCCGGCGGAGCCGGCTTGCTGATGCCGCTGCCGATGGCTGCGGCCGGACTGGGGTACCTCGGCGGCGCGGCCGCCATCCTGCTGCACTGGCATCGACGGCGATTCGGGGTGGCCAACCTCGTCACGCTGTCGCGCGTCGTCGGCACCTGCTGGGTGATCGGGTTGGTGGTGCAGGCGGTGCTGGGTCGAC
>JAKDLH010000291.1 GCA_030452945.1 Microlunatus sp.
GCAAGTCGGGCGGGTCCTTCGCGATATCGACCAGAAGCGCCGCACCACCGCCTACCTGCACGAGCCTCCGGTGTTGGTGGGCGAGGTTCCAGAGATCCCACACGGCTGACCGTTGTTCATGGCGTCAGCCTGATCGGCTGGCCCCAATCTCTCGACCAAGGCCGCCGCGATCACCACGCCGCCGCGCACGGTGGCCGTCGCGGTAATTGGCCCGACGTGGTCGGCGGTGGCCTCCCGGGCCAGACCGCCTTCGAGTTTGACGTCCATCTCGTCGACCTCTCCACGCGCCACCGCCACGATGTCGCGCCATGGTAGGCGTCCGCCCGAGTAATGCGGGAGGGCCTTAACCACCGCCTCCTTGACCGCGAAGCTCCGAGCCAGGGCGACCTGTCTGCTCAGACCAATTGTCAACTCGGCGGAGTCAAACCATCGCTGTTCGAACCGCGCTCCGTATCGGTCCAGAATCGCACCGATGCGGGCGATGCTGACGATGTCGATGCCAATCCCGAGAAGGGTCACCGCTGGCTGCCGACGTCCACGCCGGTCGCCATCGCCCCGGACTGCCCGGCATCTTCTTCGCGGCGGAGACAGAAAGTTCGCACCTCCGCCTTGGCCACCTTGCCATTGGCGTTCAGCGGCAACCGAGACACGAAGCGCACCCGAGCTGGCACCATGTGCTTGGACAAGACGGCCTGACAGTGTCGGATGACGTCCTCGGCCGTCAGCGAAGCCCCGGATCGCATCACCGCGACAAGTTCGATCCGTTCACCGGCCGCGTCGTCCGGCACACCGACCGCCGCGACGGCCACAAGATCGGGCAGATGGATGGCCGCCGACTCGACGTCCTGACTGGCGACCCGGAAACCCCAGGTTTTGATGAAATCCTCCTGCCGGTCGACGATGAAGATGTAGCCGTCACTATCCACCGTGGCGAGGTCACCGGTGTGCAGTTCACCCTGCGGCATCCTCCGGCCGCTCTCGGCCGGGTCGTCGAGGTACCCGGGCGAGATGTTCCGACCGCGCGCCCAAATCTCTCCGACCTCGCCGGGAGCAACTGATTCGCCGGCGGGGTCGACGACGCGCAGAGAGACTCCCGGGATACCCCGCCCGATCGACCCCAGCTTCGCCTCGAGGTCGCGAGGCGGGAGGTAGGACAAGCGGGCGGTCGCCTCAGTCTGGCCGTACATGACGAAAACCCGAGCCTGCGGCTGCGCGGCGACCAGTTCGCGCAGAAGGACGGGGGCCAGCTTGCCACCCGCCTGCTGAATCGTCCGCAGATCGGGAAGTAGTCGCCGGGCGAAGGTGCTGTTGCGCAGCAGGACATGGAAGGTCGACGGAACCCCGGCGAACCCGGTGCAGTGCTCGCTCGTCAGGCGCTCGACGATGGACTGGGGGAATGCGGTGTTCTGTTGGATGACCAGGGTCGCTCCCACCCGGAGGTGAGTGTGCAGGATCGAGGCGCCGAACACGTAGCTGAATGGGAGAACGACGAGCACCCGCTCGGCGCTCGTCAACTCCAGGTATTGCAGGATCGATTCGGTGTTCGCCCGCAGGTTCGCGTGAGTGTGCCGGACCGCACGAGGCTGACCCGTGGTTCCGGACGTGAATGCGTAAACGGCGTCGCAGTCAGCGGCTACGTCGGCGAAGCGGAGGTCGGGGGGCGCGTCCAGTCGGTTCGGGTCGATCCTCAGCGGGAGGACGCTGCCTGAGAGGCTGGAAAGTTGCCTTGATTCGCGATCACCGAGAAAGGCAGCGCTCGCTCGGATCCACGCCAGCCGGGCCGTCACCTCAGCCGATGTGAGAGTGCTTGGTACCGGAACGGCGACCATGCCCGAGGCAAGGACTGCGAGGTACGCAGCAACCCAGCCCAAGCCGTTGGGACCCACGATGGCCACGGGCGAACCCGGGCTCAGTCCAAGAGCGCCGAGGGCCGCGCACTGCTGAGCGACGAGCGTTCGGAGTTCGGTGTAGTTGCCGGAGCCTTGTGCATCGAGAACTGCCTCATCGCTTCCGGACGCATCCTCGAGCAAGTATTCAGCGAAGTTCACGCCTCCCCTTCCGGCTAGAGGCATCATAGCCGCAATAGAGGCGTCATAATTCTTAATCGACGAGAGTCGTTAAAATCTACCGGATCGTAGCTTGCGATGCCGCTCCGTAGTCGTTGACTGTGGCACCGACGACGGCCCACGAGTGACCAAAGGCGTACCTTTGGGAAAACCTGAGCTTACCCAATGTTTGGTCGTAGTACGATCCGTGCAGCATTGAAGTGCCTCGGTTGGGCTGAGCGGGTTCGGGGGAACCCGCTGACGACATGTTCTCGGGGTTGTTGGGGGAGATGCAATGCCAACGAAGAGATCTGTGCGGAAGCCGACAAGGCTGTGGTTCGTTGGTGCGCGGTTGGCCGTGGCGCTGATCGTGCTGATGTTCAGCTGGGTGATCGCCGTTCCACCGGCTCGGGCGGCCACCTGCCCGGGCGGATCGCTCAATATCGTCGCACATCCTGACGATGACATCCTCTTCATGAATCCCGACCTTCTTCGCGATCTTTCTGCCGGGAGGTGCGTTCGTACGATCTTCGTAACCGGCGGAGACGCCGGGCAATCAGATCGTTACGTCAGCAATCGCGAGGCCGGAATTCAGGCGGCGTACGCCCAGATGGCCGGATTGCCGGACGACTGGGCGTCCACCGACGCCGGGGTAGCCGGGCGGTCTATTGTTATGCGCACCCTGGTCGGCGCTCCGCGCGTCTCTGTTGTCTTCATGCGGCTCCCCGACGGCAACATCGACGGCGGTGGTTTCCCGTCGCACGCCAATCAGAGTCTGCGGAAGCTGTTCACCGGTTCTATCCCTACGATCTCCGCGATCGACGGCTCCGAGACGTACAGCCGTGACCAGCTCACAGCCGTGCTGGGCGAGTTCATCTCAGATCTTCAGCCTGCCGTTACTCGTACGTTGGACACAGAGTTGGACAGTGGTGATCATTCGGACCACTTGACGACCGCCAAACTCGTGGCCGCCGCCCACGCGGCATATTCCCAAGCTCGGACTCTCATCTCGTACGAGGGCTACGTCATCGCCAACCAGCCCGCCAACGTGACTGGGACCGACTTGGAGACTAAGCGAGCCGCTGTCAGCACTTACGGTCGGTACGACTCGGGGGTGTACGGCTTCTCCTACGCCGAGACTCGTCAGTACGTCCGAAAAACGGTGTCCGGGCCGGGACAGGCCCCACTCAATCAGGCGCCGGTCGCAAGAGCTGGTGCCGACCAGTACGTGAAGTCCGGATCCCTTGTCACCCTCAGCGCCGCGGCCAGTACCGACCCGGACGGTGATGCCCTCACGTTCCGTTGGTCGCAGGTTTCCGGACCGCTGGTCGACCTGGCTTCGGCGACGCGGTCCCAGGCGACCTTCACCGCACTCGCGGATGGATCGGTGGCCGTCTTCGCACTGGTGGTTTCCGACGGAGATCTGAGCAGTCAAGCCGATTCGGTGACGGTGACCGTGGGTTCACGTCCAGGTTCGAACCTCGCCAGAACTCAGCCGTTGACAGTCACGGCCTCCTCCGCCAACGGCGGCCAGGCTGCGGACAAGGTCGTCGACGGCTCTGCCTCCGGTTACCCGGCGAACTCCTCCGCCGAGTGGTCGTCCGATGGTCAGGGCGCTGGAGCATGGGTGCAACTGACCTGGACCACTCCGGTCCGACTTGATGATGTCGTTCTTTACGACCGCCCTAATCTCGATGACCGGATCCTGTCCGGCACGCTTACGTTCTCGGACGGTTCTACCGTGCCCGCCGGGTCGCTGAACAACGACGGATCCGCCACAAGCATCTCGTTCCAACCGCGTTTGGTGACGTCGGTGCGGCTGACCGTTGAAACGGTGAGCAACACGACCGCAAACGTGGGGCTGGCGGAGTTTGAGGCGTGGGGATCGACCACAACGACTCCGACACCCACCCCGACGGCCACGCCCACCCCGACGGGGACGGCCACGCCCACGGGGACGGCCACGCCGACGGCTACGGCCACCCCGACGGCTACGGCCACCCCGACGGGGACCGCCACGCCGACGGCTACGCCCACGAATACGTCGGGTGGGGTGAATGTGGCGCGAGATGCTGGTGTGACGGCGTCGAGTCAGAGCTCGGGTTCGGGACAGACGGCGGCCAAGGCGGTGGATGGGGTGCCGCAGGGGTATCCGGTTGATTTCTCGCGGGAGTGGGCGTCGGCTGGTCAGGCTGTGGGGGCGTGGATCCAGTTGGGTTGGGATCAGCCGGTGACGCTGGATCGGGTGGTGTTGTTTGATCGGCCTAACCTCAATGATCAGGTGACCGGGGGGACGTTGACGTTTTCTGATGGTTCGACGGTGGTGGTGCCGAGCTTGGCGAACGACGGCAGCGCGACGACGGTGTCGTTTGGGTCGCGGCAGACCTCGAGTGTGCGGTTGACGGTGACCAGTACGGGTGCTCGGACCGAGAACGTGGGGCTGGCGGAGTTTGAGGCGTGGGGATCGACCACAACGACTCCGACACCCACGCCGACGGCGACG
>JAKDLH010000292.1 GCA_030452945.1 Microlunatus sp.
GCCTGAGCGGTGGCGTGGCCCGGCAGCAGCGCTGAGGTGCTGGCCCCGGCGGCCAACACCACCGCTCGGGCGCGGAGGGGCATCCGGCCACCAGCGGGGTCCTCGACCTCGACTCCGACGACCCGATCGTGCTCGACGAGCAGCCCTCGAACCGGCGTCCGGGATCGGACCAGGGCCCCGTACGCGGCCGCCGGGGCCAGCACCTCAGCGCTGCTGCCGGGCCACGCCACCGCTCAGGCCGCGGCCGGGGGTCGAATCGAGAGCATCCACCTGGTCGTCCCCCGCGGCCGGATCCGGTCGTCCACCGGTCTGGTGCTGCGATCCGGCGAGCACGTGGTCTACGTGGTGCCGTGGGGTCGGCACTGGATCGTCGGGAGCACGGCCGCCTGGTCCGAGCCGGACCGCCTGCTGAGCGACCTCAACCGGCATCTGGAGGTGCCGCTCGGGCTCGACGCGGTGGAGAGCAGCTTCAGCACCCCGGCGCGGTGGGGCTCCGACGGCGACCGATCCCCGGCGGTCGCGGTCCCGGTCCCGGCCCTGGTCACCGTGCACGGAGGCGGACTGGCGGGCTACCGGGCCGAGGCCGAGCGAGCGATCGATCTCGCGGTCGCGCAGATCGGCGGCCTGCACCCTCCGTCGACCACCAGACGAGTCCCGCTGCTGGGAGCCGACGGGTTCGAGGCCCGCTGGAACCAGCGCCACCTGCTGGCGGAGAGGGCCGGGGTCCCGGTGCTGCGGATGGAGCACCTGCTGCGGAGGTACGGATCCGACGTGGACAGCCTGATCAGCGCTCTTGAGGAGCGTCCCCAGCTGGCCGCCCCCCTCCCCGGAGCCGAGGACTACCTGGCCGCCGAGGTGTGGTTCGCGGTCGCCTACGAGGGGGCGACTCACCTGGACGACGTGCTGCAGCGACGGACGCGGATCGCGATCGAGACGCGAGACGGTGGAGCGGAAGCGACCGGCGCCGTGGCCGACCTGATGGCGGCGGATCTTGACTGGGACGACCAGGAGCGGTCGCGGCAGGTCAGCCGGTATCTAAACCGTTGACGCCGGGTTGAAACCAGGATGCCGTTCGTACGGGCCGGTCCTAAAAGAATTTCAACCCTTACTTGCTAGTCACCTACTCGCTCGCGATATCCGTCGTCGCGGCATGCCTGACTCGCGTGCGAGATTTGCGGTCATAGGGAGTTCCCGCTCGCAGGTCAGCGTTGCCTGTATCCGCAAATGCGGATGCTAACCTACCAATGTGCCGAAGATACGAATTCGCGACGCTGCGGCTTTCCTCAACGTGAGCGACGACACCGTACGCCGGTGGGTCGAGGTCGGAACCCTGCCGGCCGAGGCCGACGACAGCAACCGCAAGGTGATCGACGGTTACGCGCTGGCTCGGTTTGCCCAGCAGCAGGCCCGCCCGATGGCGGACCCGTCCGGGGTGGAGAGCTCGGCGCGGAACCGGTTTGTCGGGCTGGTGACCAACATCGTGACCGACACGGTGATGGCGCAGGTGGAGTTGCAGTGCGGGCCGTATCGAGTGGTCTCGCTGATGTCCAGCGAGGCCGTTCGCGATCTCGGCCTCGAACTCGGCGCGGTCGCGGTCGCGGTGGTTAAGTCCACGACCGTCATCATCGAAACCCCCCGGGGCGAGTCGTGAGGCGCCTGCCCGCCGCGCTGGTCGCCGTGCTGAGCCTGGCCGGGTTGGCGGTGAGCGGCTGCGCCGGGGGCACCAGCTCGGATTCCGAGACCGCTTCCGCCCCGGCCCGCAGCACCTTGACCGTGTTCGCCGCCGCCTCGCTGCAAACCACGTTCACCGAGCTGGGTCACGACTTCGAAATGCAGCATCCGGGCACGACCGTCACGTTCAGCTTCGCCGGCTCCTCCGACCTGGTCACCCAGATCCAGGGCGGGGCTCCGGCGGACGTGTTCGCCTCGGCCAACACCACGAACATGGACAAGCTGACCGCAGACCGCCTGGTCGCGGGAGCTCCGGTGCCCTTCGCGTCCAACACCCTCACCATCGCCGTGCCGCCGGACAATCCGGCCGGCATCTCCTCCCTGGCCGATCTGACCAAGCCGGGGGTCCAGGTGGTGATCTGTGCCCCTGAGGTGCCGTGCGGGTCAGCGACGGCCACGATCGAACGGGCGTCCGGGATCGACCTCGCGCCGGTCAGTGAGGAGTCCTCAGTCACCGACGTGCTGAACAAGGTGGCCACCGGCGAGGCGGACGCGGGTCTGGTCTACCTCACCGACGTCGCGGCCGCCGGAGACAAGGTGGTCGCGGTCGACTTCGCCGAATCGGGGCAAGCCGTGAACACGTACCCGATCGCGGTGCTGCGCGACAGCGGCCAACCGGAGCTGGCGAGGGCGTTCGTCGACCTGGTCGTCTCCGCGCCCGGACAGCAGGTACTCGCCGACGCCGGCTTCGCCCAGCCCACATGAGCCCGCGAAGTGCGGAGTAGGCGACCGGGAAGGAGCAGGCGCGAATCCAGTTACTCCGGTCTGCCGCGTTGGATCTATCTTCCGGCGGCACTCGGTGCGGTCTTCGTGCTGCTACCACTGGTGGCGATCGGGCTGCGGGTCGAATGGAGCCGTTTCTTCGAGTTGATCAATTCTCCGTCGTCGCTGGCCGCGCTCCGGCTCAGCCTGATCACCTCGAGCCTGGCCACGCTGGCGTGCGTGGTGCTGGGGGTCCCGATGGCCATGGTGCTGGCTCGAACCCGGTTCCGGGGTCAACGGTTCGTCCGCTCTCTGCTGCTGCTGCCGCTGGTCCTGCCCCCGGTTGTCGGCGGGATCGCTCTGCTCTACACCTTCGGCCGGCGCGGTCTGCTGGGGCAGACCCTGGAGGTGCTGGGCCTGCAGATCGCGTTCTCCACCACCGCGGTGGTGCTGGCTCAGACCTTCGTCGCGCTGCCGTTCCTGGTGGTCAGCCTGGAGGGAACCCTGCGCGCGGTGGGGCAGCGGTACGACACGGTGGCCGCCACGCTCGGGGCTCGGCCGACCACGGTGCTGCGCCGGGTGACCGTGCCTCTGGTGCTGCCGGGCCTGCTGTCCGGTGCGGTGCTGTCGTTCGCCCGCGCCCTGGGTGAGTTCGGGGCGACCCTGACCTTCGCCGGCAGCTTGCAGGGCGTGACCCGGACGCTGCCGCTTGAGATCTACCTGCAGCGGGAGTCTGACGCCGACGCCGCGGTCGCCCTGTCTCTGGTCCTGGTCGCGGTGGCCGTGTTCGTGGTCGGACTCGCGCAGCGCTCGCGGGCGATCCCCTGACGGCGATGAGGAGGGTGACGGCGGTGCGAAGGGGTGGACACGGTGGTACTGAGTTTTCGGGCCGAGCTGGCCCGTCGGGGGCTGGAGGTCGCTTTCGACCTGGCCGACGGGGAGCGGGTGGCCTTGTTGGGCCCCAACGGCGCCGGCAAATCGAGCGTGCTGGAGATCCTGGCCGGAATCCTGCGCCCGGACCGCGGCCGGGCCGAATTGGACGGCCGAGTCATGTTCGACCTCGGCTCCGGACCGGGTCGGTGGCGTCCGCCGTGGGACCGCGGGGTCGCCATGCTGGCCCAGGATCCACTGCTGTTCCCGCACCTCGATGCGCTGGACAACGTGGCTTTCGGGCCTCGCTCCATCGGCCGAGGCCGGGCAGCGGCCACGGCAACGGCCCACCGCTGGTTGACCGAGGTCGGGATCGAGGCGTACGCCGACCGACGGCCAGCTCAGCTTTCCGGCGGGCAGGCCCAGCGGGTGGCGGTGGCCCGGGCACTGGCCGCCGAGCCTCGGCTGCTGCTGCTGGACGAGCCGATGGCCGCCCTGGACGTGACCGCCGCCCCCTTGTTGCGCCGGGTGCTGCGTCGCGTGCTGGCCGACCGATCGGCGATCATCGTCACCCACGACCTGCTCGACGCCTCGCTGCTCGCGCACCGCGTGATCGTGCTGGACGGTGGTCAGCTGGTCGAGGAGGGACCCACGGCGGAGGTGTTCCGCCACCCCCGTTCACCGTTCGCCGCCCGGCTGTCGGGGCTCAATCTGGTCGCTGGTGCCGCCGGTGAGCGCCACCAGGTGCGCTACAGCGACCACCTCTTGATCGAGGGAAGACCCAGACTGGTGACCGAGCCGGACGAGCCCGCGGTGGCCGTCTTCAGCCCGACCGCGGTGGCGATCTACCCAGAGCGGCGAGCCGGCAGCCCGCGCAACGCCGTACCGGTCACCATCACCGAAATCGAGCCGCGCGACGACCTGGTCCGGGTCCGGGCTGAGGCGGTCGATGGACTCACCCTGACCGCCGACGTCACGGTGGCGGTGGTGGCGGAGCTGGACCTGCACCCGGGCCAGTCGGTCATCTTCTCGATCAAGGCCACAGCGGTGACCATCTACCCGGCCTGAGCCTGAGGGTGCGTTGAGGCCAGCGTTTGGAGTTGTGGGGGGGGGGGGGGGGGGTGTGGGTTTGTGGGGGCCGACCGCCGCGCCCCCACCCCCCACC
>JAKDLH010000293.1 GCA_030452945.1 Microlunatus sp.
CGCCACCTCGGACGGGAGATCGCCCACCTGGCGTTCGTAGTTCGGGGGCCGCAGTCGAGCGCTGTCAGTTCCTGGCCCCGCCTCGGGCAGACCCTGGGGTCGGTGCTCAGGATCAGGTCCGAGGATCGCCTGTACAACTGGAACCGCCGGCAGCCGAGGGTCCTCATCAGTGACACTGTCGGTACCCTTCGGGATCTGTTCGCTAGCTGGAGACGACCAAAGTGAGTGTGCTGAAACTGGCTCCGCACATCCACACTGAAGCCTCCGACGACTCCGATTGGCCCCTTCGTCGACTTGCTTCGACCCTCAAGTGGTGGGGTTTCGACGGCATGCTCGTATCCGACCACGACCGGACGATGGACGGCTCGAAGTGGCGCCGACTTCAGGCCGAGTGCGACCGGGTCGGTGACGAGACCGGATTTTTGATCGTCCCGGGAGTCGAGTATCAGGACCCAGACCACGTCGTGCACGTTCCCGTCTTCGGTCGGATGCCATTCCAGGGCCGTTCGCCGGACATCATGTCGTTGATGCGATCAGCTCGCGAGCAGGGTTCTGTCGCTGTGTTCGCTCACCCGGCGCGCCGCAACGCCTGGCAACGGTGGTCCCCCAAGTGGGCGGCCCACCTGTCCGGAATCGAGGTTTGGAACCGCAAGTACGACGGGATCGCTCCGAACGCCTGGGCTCTGGACACCGCTCGCGAACATGACCTGATGCCGATGGTCGGACTCGATTGGCACGGGCCGAGACAACTGTTTGGGCTCGCCCTCGAGGTGCCAGCTCCAGCTGCGGCGACCAATCGCGCCCGCAGCGACGCCGTCCTGGCAGTCGTGCTCACCGGTCGGGCTCGCTGCACTGCGTTCTCCGTCGGAGTCGAACGATTTGCCGATGGCTTCCTAGGAGACCTAACGCGTCGGGCAGAGAGGACCCGAGCGTGGCTGGCCCCGAGGGTCCGCCGCCTCGAGGCTCTTGTCGGCAGAGGACCGATACCATGACCCGCAACGCATCCGCCACCGGTTCGGCCATCGACCACGTCCTGCTCACCCGCTTCAACCTGCCATCCCGGGGTGCCGAGAGTCTGATTAGAGCTCAGGACGGGTGGCTCAGAGACCGGGTCGCCCTGTTCGAACGGCACACCGTGCCCTCGGTTCGCGAGCAGACGGTCATCGACGTGCGTTGGATCGTTTACCTGGACCCGGAGAGTCCGACGTGGCTGGCCGACCGGCTGCGTCCGCATGTCGAGAACGGCACCTTCGTTCCCCTGTATCGCGAGTCGGTGGAGTGGTCCGATGTCGTAATTGATGCCCGCCAACTGACGGGCGCACGGGGGAACGTCCTCGTTACGACCAACCTGGACAACGACGACGCTCTGGCCATCGACTTCGTCGAACGGGTGCAGCAACAGGCTCGAGCGGGGTGGCACGGAGCCATCTACCTGGGAACCGGCCTGATCCAGTACGGCGATCGGGTGTACCTCCGGCAGGACCCGGACAACGCGTTCTGCAGCGTGGCCGAGCCGTGGGCTGGTGCGCTCACGGCGTGGCGGGACTGGCACGTGCTGCTCGGAACTCACATGCCCACCACGACCATCTCCGGCGCCCCGGCTTGGCTGCAGGTGGTGCACGGCCGGAACGTGAGCAACCGGATCCGGGGACGATTGACCGACCCGGAGTCGTACTCGGCCCTCTTTCCGGCTCAGATGGAGGGTCTGACGAGGCCGAACCAGTTCGCCTTGAGAGCCGACCGGTATTTGTACGGTCCGGGCCGCGAGACCAGGGAACTCGCCCGCCGCTTGGTGAAGAACACGATTTTGGCGCTAGCTGGCAAGGGCGGGATCGAACGGCTCAGCGCGAGCCTGGCCGCATTTCGACGTCGGGCACGCCTGGTCAGACGCAGCAGCCGATGATCGACGACGGGCTGCGCGGGGTGGCTGGGCGTCAGAGATTGATCTTGTACACGTGGTAGGTGTACTCGTCGGAGAAGTTGTCGGAGAACGAGTCGCCGTCGAGCGCCACGGCTCGACCTTCACCCACGACCTCGGCGCTGTTCCCGCCGATGCCCTTCGGTAGCCTGAACGTGCGCCGACCGCTGGTCCCGTCGGTCATGGCGAAGATGTACGCGTGTCCGTCGTGGACCTTCAACATCGTGTCCAACCCGGTGCCGAAACTCCATTGACGCGACTGCGTGTTCAGAATCGGCGCGAGCGAGGAGACCAAGTGATTAACCTCACTCATTGCCTCGATGTTGGCGGCGTACTGCCGCCCGCAGCCGGAGGCCGGATCGACCTGCGCCTGACGGATGACGTTGCCGGTCTGGCAAGGCCCGGTGAAGGACTGGTTGAACCACATCAGGGCGCGGGCCTCGTGGATCAGCGTAGCCATGGCGGCTCCCTTGAGCTGGCCGCCGGTGATGTAGGGTCGCGGATCTTGACCACTGAGGCCGTTGAAGTTTTCCACCCACGTCCAGGTCGGCTGGAGGCGCCCGTCGGTGGCGTCGCGAAGACGCAGCGCTTCCTGCGACAGCCCGTAGGAGTGAGCCGTTCGGCAGGTCTGCTGCGGGACGGGGACGGCATAAAGGTCGCCCCGGTACGGCTTCCAGTCGCAGAAGGGGATCGAGTACCAGTACATGTCGACGGAGACCGCGTCCGCCGTTTGGTTCACGAACTCCAGTTGGTACCGCTGCTCGAGATCCGGCCCGATCACCAGCTGGGTGAAGTTGGCCCAGGTGAAACGGTCCGTACCCATCTTGGCCCGCAGCCTGGCTAGATGCTCCAAGCCCTTCTCGGGCTCGTAACGGCCATCCACCTCGTCGTCCAAGAACACGCCCGGGTTGTACTTCGAGCTATCGTCCTGGTTCACCAGTCCTCGGCCAAGCCAGTAGACCTCGTTTCGGGCCAGCAGATCGAAGTCCGTTCCCTCCCACATCTCGACATAGGTGTTGATGCCCTTCGACTTGTCGAAGACCACCTCCTCGTCCGACGATACGTTGCCGTACCAGATGCCGATCGGGAAGAAGGTGGGGTCAGTCCAGTCGACGGCGTTCGGGAACTTCTTCCAGTAGGCCGGGCCGCCCTCCCAAGGGACGAATGGTAGCTCCTGGATCCGAGTCCGGTCGGAAGACGAACGGTCCCCGCCGTCGGAGGTGGTGGAGGCGGACGCTCCTACTGCTTCCGGGCGCACGGGTCCCGGGCGTAAGCCGATGACGATCAGAACCATCCCGATTACGCCGATTCCGATCAGGGCCGTCAGCAGAGCGACTCTCAGCCAGCGGCGACGCGGCTTGTCCGGCTGCGACGCCGGTGTCGGGTGGGGCTCAGCGGAGGACAACGCGAACGAACTCTTGAGCCGCCAACATCGATCCCACGTCGTTCAGGTGTCCGCTGTCGAGGGCCAGTTCCTCGTCGAGGGCGAAGTAGCGGCTGTCACCGAGCACGTCGGTCGCCCGACTGCCGTCCGGGGCGGTGGACTCGACGCGTGCGACATCGAAGAGCCGGCCTGTGGACTCGTACTTGTTCCGTACTAGCGCATTGTATTGCTCACGAGCGATGTTGTCGGCGGTGGACGGTGGGACATTGCGGGTGACAAGTGCCTTCAGCTTGGACTTCCAGCTCGCCTTGGTGGTAAGGGGAACCGTGGTGTATACGACTCGGAGCCGGGGATGCTGACGGCTGATCGTGTCCAAGGCGGTCGAGTACTCGTCGAAAACCGTCTGCACATCCGTGCCACGCGTGATGTCCACGTAACAAAACTTGAGAATGACGACATCCATTTCATCCGCGAGTCCTCTTGAGAGAATCGCTGCGAACTCGTCGATCTTGGACTGCGGATCACCGTTGACCCCCACCATGGTGTGGGCCAGAACACCCGCATCTGCCTCGACCTCAGAAGTGGCCCGGATGGTCAAAGGCCCAGCCTTGGAATCGGTGTAGAGCAACCGAAGACCGTCGATGATGTTGTTACCCACCGACTGATGTCCAAAAAAGACGCGTGTCTGAGCGAAACTTCCGAGCTGCTCGGCGGTCGCGGTCACATGCTGTCGGCTATCCATCCGCGATCCGTCACGAACGGCTGAACATCCGACGAGCAGCACCGAGATCGCAAATACAAACAAAGTCGTTACAGATCGAGTCTTCACTAAAAGTCCTATCCGAGCAACAGAAGCGGGTGACCCTGGCACCACCCATCTCCTGCCGCCATCCTCCACCTATTGTTCCTCATGGCTCGTGGTCCCGCAGGCGATTAGTCGGATTGGTTCGAGTCCACTCAGATACGGCCATCCATCGAAGGTTAGGAAGGGAGTGTTTCCGGCACTCAACACGTGGGGTCGTCGACGCGATGCTCCGCTGCTCCCTCGGCTACCCTCACCTACGTGCCCCCCGAGACCGTCGTCCTGCTCAATCCGCAAGGCGAGACCATCGGCACCCAGGACAAGGCCGAGGTCCACACCGCAACCACTCCCCTGC